>JBDUCG010000285.1:0-2889 GCA_040003565.1 Chloroflexota bacterium
AGGAGCGCGGGCACGAGCACGTACGCGACGAGCTCGACCTGCCCCGACATCATCCCGGCATGCAGCGCACCGGCGATCTGTGTCGCGAGCGCGGCCCGACCCGACACGAGCACGGTGAGCGTCATCGCCACGGCGACGTACGGGATGAAGTAGACGAGCAGGGTGTGTCCTGGGACGAGTGCGCGCGTCGCGACCGTCATCGCAAAGAGCGCGAGTGCCATGATGATCAGCTTGCGATCGTCGTTCCATGCTTCGGCCGCGTAACGCTCGGCGAAGAGGCCGAGCGCGCCGGCGACGAGCAGCGCCCAGATGAGGAGTCCGAGCGCGGCCGACAGATCGAGGCCGGTGTTCACCAGACCGAGCGCCCGAAGCTTTTCCACGTCGAGCGGACCCACGGCGCTGCCCTCGCGCACCACGACCTCGCCCGCGACGACCTGCACCTGCACCGGCGCGACCGCGTTCCGGGCACCCGACTGCGCGACGGCGGTCGACACCGGATCGAGCACCACGTTGGCGTCGAGGAACTGCTTCACGATCTCCGTCGCGACGCGCCGCTGGCGGTCGGTCCACGCGGGCGGCAACGCCTTGCCCGCCTCGGCCCTGACCGCGTCGAGCTGCTCGGCGCGGATGCCCTGTCCGTAAAGGCTGCGCAGGGTGTTGTCGAGCTCCTTCTGCACCCCGTCCCACTCGGCGGGGGTCATGTCGATCACGTCGGCGGCGAGCAGCAGCGTGAGCGCGACCTCCGTGACGCGCGTGATCGCCGTCACCTTCTGATCGCGCACTAGCGTGGGATCGCCGCGCACGCGGGCGATGGTCGCGACCGCCTGTGCCAGCCGATCGCGCGAGTTCGCGAGCACCGTGGGATTGGGCGCGTACTGCTTCGCGACGGCTGCTGCGGCGCGCTCGCGCTCCGCCTCGGTGAGCGACTCGGAGACGAAGGACACCGAGCGCGGCGCCTTCACCGCCTGGGTGGCGACCGTGCCGACGTCGTAAGTGACGACCGAGGGAGGTGCGAGCAGGAGGGTCGCCCCGGTGAGCAATCCGGTCGCGAGCACAAAGACCCACATGCGCGTGCGCGGCGCGGCCAGCGCTGCGCGCAGATCCATCACCCGCGGTGGTGGCCTGAAGCGACGGATCACTGCTCCTGGCTTCTTTCATGTCGATCGTACGCCCGGACGATCCGCGCAACGAGCTCGTGCCGGACGACGTCCTTTTCGCCGAAGTCGACGAACGCGATCCCCTCGGTGCCTTGCAGGATGTCGCGGGCGACCACGAGGCCGGACTTCTGATTCCGCTCGAGGTCGACCTGGGTCATGTCCCCGTTGACGACGGCCTGCGAGCCATAGCCGAGGCGTGTCAGGAACATTTTCATCTGCGGCGCCGTGGCGTTCTGCGCCTCGTCCAGGATGATGAACGCCTCGTTCAGCGTGCGGCCGCGAAGGAAGGCGAGCGGCGCGACCTCGATCTCGTTGCGCTCGCGCGCGCGCGCGAACCGCTCCGCGGGCATGAACTCGTACAGCGCGTCGTACAGCGGGCGCAGATATGGATCGATCTTCTCAGCGAGATCCCCGGGCAGGAAGCCAAGACGCTCTCCCGCCTCGACCGCGGGCCGCGTGAGTATCAGGCGCGAGACCTTCCGATCGCGCAGCGCAGCGACGCCCATGGCCGCCGCCAGGAAGGTCTTTCCGGTACCCGCGACACCCGTCGCGAAGACCAGGTCGTGCGTGCGGATGGCCTCGACGTAGGCGCGCTGGTTGGGCGACTGCGGCGTGATCCGCTTCCCGCGGACGGTGGTGCCCACCAGGTCCCGCAGCTGCTCGGGCGGTCCGAGTGGGGCGTCCTTCGCGTCACCGATGAGGCGCTCGAGCGCGGGCTTGCGAAGAGCGTCGTCGCGCTCGGAGATCGTGCGCATCGCGCCGACAAGCTCTCCGACGCGCGCCACCTGCGATGGATCGCCGCTGATGCGCAGCTCAGCGCCGCGCGAGACGATCTTCACGTCGAACTCCCGCTCGATCCGATCGATGTTCGCGTCGTGGGTGCCGGTGACGAACATCATCTCGTCCGGATCGGGGATCAGGATCGTGATCTGCGCGGGCGCGCTCATGCCCTCTCTTTGAGCAGCGCCTGGACGATCCCGGCGACCTGCTTGCCGTCGGCCCTGTCCTTCGTTTCGGCGAGGACCTTCGGCATCACCTTGCCCATGTCGCGCGGTCCGGAAGCGCCGGTCTCGGCGACCACGCGCGCGACGATCGCGCGCACCTCGGCCTCGGACAGCTGCTTCGGCAGGTAGTCGCCGATGATCGCGAGCTCGTGCTCTTCCTTCTTCGCCAGCTCCTCGCGATCGCCCTTGCGGAAGGCCTCGATGGAGTCGCGTCGCATTTTCGCCTGCTTCTGCAGGACCTCCTGCACGCCGGCGTCATCGAGCTCGTTCGGATCGTGTTTCGCGAGGTACTCGGCGCGGGCACCCTCGTCCTTGCCCTCGGCCGTCAGGCGGTCGATCGCCGCCCCGCGCCTGTCGACGCCCTCGCGCCCAACGGCGGCCAGCACGAAGCGCAAGGTGTCACGACGGAGCGTGTCCTTGTTGCGCATCGCGGCCTTGAGGTCGTCCTCGAGGCGGGCCCGGAGCGCCGAAGGGATCCGGTTACTCCTCGATCAGCGCTTGCGTCGCTTGGCTTCCTTGCGCTTGCGGCGCGCCGCGGGGCGCTCGTAGAACTCGCGGCGGCGGGCTTCGGCGAGGATCCCTGCCTGTTGGATCTTCTTGTTGAAACGGCGAAGAGCAGCCTCGAACGACTCTCCATCGCCGACGATCACCTCAGACAATTACCTGGATCACCCGCCCTTTCTGGTCACAGAAGACTGATTCCGGCGAGCCGCTGGGCTCGTCCGCGC
>JBDUCG010000286.1:0-2879 GCA_040003565.1 Chloroflexota bacterium
CCGCGACCAACGCACTGCGGGCCGATCTCGCCCTCCATTGCCTGCGGCTCGACCTGACCTTCCACAAGACGCGCACGCCCGGAGAGTTCATCGAGCGCATCGACGGCGACGTCACCGCGCTCGCGACGTTCTTCTCGCGCTTCGTCGTCAATGTGCTCGGCAATCTGCTTCTGCTGGTCGGCGTGCTGATCGTCGTCGCGCGCGAGGATCTGCGCGCGGGTACAGCGCTCACGCTGTTCGCTGCGGTCGCCGTGTTCCTAATGGCCGGCCCCCTGCGCACCATCGCGGTCAAGTACTGGGGTCGGGTGCGCGAGGTCTCGGCGCAGATGTATGGCTTCCTCGGCGAGCGCCTCGCGGGTACCGAGGACATCCGCTCCAGCGGCGCGGAGGCGCACGTGATGAGCGGGCTCGCGATGCACCATCGCGCGTGGCTCAGGGCGCGCCAGCACGCGAGTTACGCGGGCACGGTCCTGTGGTCGATGAGCATCCTCTTGTTCGCGATCGGCAGTGCGCTCTCCTTCGGCGTCGGCGCGTACCTCTGGAGCCTCGGCGCGATCACGCTCGGCACGGTCTACCTCCTCTTCCACTACACCGACATGCTCCGCCGGCCGCTCGAGCAGTTCCGCCGCGAGCTCGAGCAGATGCAGCGCGCGGTCGCGAGCGTGGGCCGCGTCACCGAGCTGCTGCGGACGGAGACGCGGCTGCCCGAAGGCCGCGGCGCGGCGCTCCCCCGCGGAGCGCTCGCGGTCGAGCTCGACGACGTGTCGTTCGCCTACGAGTCGTCCGGCGCCGACGGCGATGACCTCGTGATCCGTGGCGTGTCGCTCAAGCTCGCGCCGGGCGAGGTGCTGGGCGTGCTCGGACGCACCGGCAGCGGGAAGACGACGCTCGCGCGTCTCCTGCTCCGCTTCTACGACCCGACCGCCGGCGCGGTCCGCCTCGGCGGCGTCGATCTGCGCGACGCGAAGCTCGACGACGTCCGCGACCGCGCGACGCTCGTCAGCCAGGACGTGCAGCTCTTCCACGCACGCGTGCGCGAGAACGTGACCTTCTTCGACCCGACCGTCGACGACGAGCGCATCACGTCGGTGCTCGAGCGCATCGGTCTCGGGGGCTGGCTGCGCGCGCTGCCGCATAACGAGCGCGGCGCGCTCGACACGGAGATGCTGTCCGGCGCGCTCTCCGCCGGCGAGGCGCAGCTGCTCGCGTTCGCGCGCGTCTTCCTGCATGATCCGGGCCTCGTCATCCTCGACGAGGCGTCCTCGCGGCTCGACCCGGCGACGGAACGGCACATCGAGCGCGCGATCGACGCGCTGCTCGCGGATCGCACCGGCGTCGTCATCGCGCACCGCCTCGCGACCGTGCAGCGGTGCGACCGGATCCTCATCCTCGAGGACGGCCGCATCGTCGAGCAGGGGCCGCGCGCGGCGCTCGCGCAGGATCCGTCGTCGCGGTTCTCGGAGCTGCTGCGCACCGGTCTCGAGCAGGTGCTGGTATGAGCTCGCAGTCGCTCGGCACCGGCCGCTTCCTGTGGCACATGGCGAAGTTCCGGCCGTGGATCTACATCGCCGACGACTTCCTCTACACGGCCGTGTACTGCTCGCAGCTCCTGCCGGGGCTCGTCGCGCAGCAGGCGTTCGACGCGCTGCAGCACGGGACGGCCGATCCGCCGACCATCGCGTGGCTGTCGGCGGCATTCGTCGGCACGGGGATCGCGGGGGCGGTGGCGAACACGGCGGGGATCACCATCGACAACATCTTCCGCTTCAGCGTGAGCGCGGTCCTGCAGCGCAACATGCTCGCCGAGATCCTGCGCCGCCCCGGCGCGCGGGCGCTCGACCGCTCACCGGGCGAAGCTCTCAGCGTGTTCCGCGACGACGTCGAGCACGCCGAGAACGGCACCGACTGGACCATCGACATGTTCAGCTACGGAGTCTTCGCGATCCTGGCGATGGTGATCTTGGTCAGGGTGAACGCCACGATCACGATCTTCGTATTCGGGCCGCTCATCGCGATCATCGTCGTCGCGCAGATCGCGACGCGGCGGCTGCAGCTCTCGCGCGCGGCGAGCCAGGTCGCGACGAGCCGCGTGACCGGCGCGCTGGGCGAGATCTTCGGCGCGGTGCAGGCGGTGCAGCTCGCGCGCGCGGAGCGCGGCGTCGTCGAGCATTTCCGGCAGCTCTCCGAAACCCGCCGGAAGACCGTGCTGCGCGAGCGCGCGTTCGCGCTGCTCACCGGCTCCGTCTACTGGAACACGGTCTACCTCGGCACCGGGATGATCCTGCTGCTCGGCGCGCGCGCGATGCGGGACGGCACCTTCACCGTGGGCGACTTCGCGCTGTTCGTGTCGTATCTGGGCTTCGTCACGGAGTTCAGCGGCTTCATCGGCCTGTTCCTCTCCCAATACAAACAGCTCGACGTGTCCGTCGCACGCATGCTCGCGCTGATGCGCGGCGGTGCGACGAACGTGCCCACCTCGGCGCTGCTGGATCCGACGCCGCTCGATCTCGCCGGAGCGCTCTCAGGCGAGCGGCCGGCGCCGGAGGTCGAGACGCCCGCGCGACGCGCGAGCGGTCACGCGGCCGTGGACACGCTGCGGCGCGTCGAGACCACGGGTGTCACGTACCACTTCGGGCGCGCGACCTCGGCTAGCGAGCGCGCGCCGGGCATCGATGACGTGTCCCTCGTCCTGCGCCGCGGCGAGCTCACCGTCGTGACCGGGCGTGTCGGCGCGGGCAAGACGACGCTGCTCCGCGTTCTCCTCGGGTTATTGCCATGCGACGCCGGCGAGATCCGCTGGAACGACGAGCGGGTGGATGATGCAGCGACGTTCTTCGTGCCGCCGCGCTGCGCCTACGTGCCGCAGGTGCCGCGGCTCT
>JBDUCG010000287.1:0-2874 GCA_040003565.1 Chloroflexota bacterium
CGGTGGGGACCCTCGCTCCTTAGGGGCCCGTATCGCTTCGCTCACGGGCCCGTCGTCGGCCCGCCTATGCGAGCAAGCTCGCACGGTGGGCTCCTAGGGCCCGTAGCTCAGTGGTCTAGAGCGGCGGACTCATAATCTGCTGGTCCTTGGTTCGAATCCAAGCGGGCCCACTGCGCGAGCAGTGGAGAGACGACAGAACGCAAGAGACGTAGGAGAACGAACGAAAGTGGCACAAGGCACGATCAGCAGGCTCACCGACCGCGGTTTCGGGTTCATCAAGCAGGAAGACGGCAGCGAGCTGTTCTTCCACCGCTCACAGGTCCTCGGCGGCGGCTTCGATTCCCTCACGCAGGGTCAGACGGTCACGTACGAAAAGGGCATGAGCCAGCGCAGCCAGAAGGAAGAGGCGCAGAAGGTCACGCCCGGATAGCCGGTACGACCTAGGCGGAGGAGGGTGTTCTGGCGGTCTCGCTCGCAGACGTAGAACGCGCCCGCGCCCTCACCGCCGTTCACATCACTCGGACACCGCTCCTTACGAGTCGTCAGCTCGGCGAGCGTATCGGCGCGCGCGCGTTCCTGAAGGCTGAGAACCTCCAGCGGACGGGCTCGTTCAAGCCGCGCGGCGCGGTAAACGCGATCCTCAACCTGACCGCCGAGCAGCGGGCGAACGGCATCGTGACCATGAGCGCTGGTAACGCGGCGCAGGCGATCGCCTTCGCCGGCCGCTCTGTCGGCGCGAAGGTCACGGTGGCGATGCCCCAGTCCGCGCCAAAGACCAAAGTGGAAGCCACGCGCGCCTACGGCGCGGAGATCGCGTTCGCGCCGGACATGTTGGGTCTGCGTGCGCTGGTCAAGGAGATACAGGAGCGCCAGGGCTCCTACTTCCTTCACCCGTACGACGACGATGGGATGATCGCCGGCCATGGTTCGTGCGCGCTCGAGATCCTGGATGACCTGCCCGACGCCGATCTGTTCGTCGTCGGCGTGGGCGGCGGCGGGCTCATCTCGGGCATCGCCGTCGCCGTGGCGGCGAAACGACCGGGTGCTCGGGTGATCGGCGTCGAGCCCACGGGCGCCGACGCAGTGAAGCGCGCGCTCGACGCCGGCCAGCCCGTGCCCATGGAGCGCGTGCAGACCATCGCCGACGGCCTGGCCGCGCCGATCGCGGGCGTGCGCAACCTCGAGATCATCCGCCGGCACGTCGCGGATGTGGTCCTCGTATCCGACGAGGTCATCGTCGAGGGCGTGCGCTTTCTCGCGTCGCGCGCGCGCATCGTCGCGGAGCCCGCCGGCGGTGCCGCGGTGGGAGCGTTGCTCACCGGTGCCGTGAAGCCGCGGCCCGGCGAGAACGTGGTGGCGATCGTATCGGGCGGCAATGTCGATCTCTCGCGCCTCGCCGAGCTCTTCCAGGCGTGAAGCGGGCGGTGCTCTATGCCGACGGGGCCTGTCGCGGCAACCCCGGCCCGGCGGGGTCCGGGGCCGCGCTGGTCGACGACGAAGGGCACGTCATCGCCGAGGCGATGCGCTTCCTCGGCCCCGGCACGAACAACGTCGCGGAGTGGACGGCGCTGATCATCGGGCTCGAGGCGGCGCGACGACACAACGTCGAGGATCTCGAGGTCCGGATGGATTCAAAGCTTGTCGTGGAGCAGATGAACCAGCGATGGCGGGTGAAGGACCACAAGCTGATCCCGCTCGCCACGGCGGCGCGCGAGCTGTTCGCACAGTTCCCGAAGAAGCGCATCCGGCACATCCCGCGCGACGAGAACGCCATCGCGGATGCCCTTGCGAACCGCGCCATCGACGAGGCCGCGTGACCGACGAGGATCCACTCGGCGCGCTCGTCGCGCGCAGCGTCGGCGGTGCCGTCGATGACGTGCGCGCGGAAGAGCTCCCCGCGGAAGGAGGCATCGAGCGCAAGCGGCTGCGCTTCACGCGCGACGGTCGCGTCACGAGCGTGCTCTTCGAGCGCAGCGCGAGAGGCATCGTTGTGGAGGCGCAGCTCCTTCCGTTCCTCGCGCGCAAGACCTCACACGTGCCCATCGTGCACTCGCGCGGCATCCCTCCACCACATGCGGCGCCCGGTCCGTGGCTTCTGCTCGAAGACCTCGACGATGCGCCGACCGCGTGCGACGGTGACGTGGCCGATGTGGTGCGCGCGAAGATCGCGATCGAGCGTGCCGTCGCAGCGGATGGCCCCGCGCTGCGCGCGCTCCGAGTTCCGGTCCGCACGCCGCTGGATATCGCCCGGGAGGCGGGCGACGCGAACGCCGAAGAAGCGGCCGGGCAGCTTTCCTCATGGCCGGTCGCGCTCGTTCACGGCGACCTCACCTGCGCGCGTGCGCGTCGCGCCGAGCGTGGCGTGGTCGTCGTCCGCTGGTCCGCGGCGCATCTCGGCTGCGGTCTGCTCGACGCCGTCCGTCTCGCCGCCGATCTCCGAGGTGCAGGTCGCACGGCCGACGCCGATGCGGTCATCGACCTGTATGTCGCGGAGAGCGGCGGGCCGGTCGACGCCGCGCTCGTTCGCGCGGCGAAGCGCATGGATTCGCTCCTCCACGGCGCGTCGCGCCAGTAGAATGGTGGTCCGAGCAGGCCAGACGGTCGCGGCGGCGAAAGCCGTCGAGGAAAGTCCGGACTCCACAGGGCAGGGAAGCGGGTAACACCCGTCCGCCGCGAGGCGAGGACCAGCGCCACAGTGACGATCCGCGCAAGCGGGTGAAACGAGGCAAGCTCTTCCCGGAGCAAGGCGATGTATGGGGGCGATGGCGTGGCCCGCGCCGTCCCCGGGTGCGCCGCTAGAGGCGGAGGGTGACCTCCGTCCCAGAGAGATGACCGTCCACGACGGGATCCGGCTTATTGGCCTGCTCGGACTTC
>JBDUCG010000051.1:0-9619 GCA_040003565.1 Chloroflexota bacterium
CGGTGTTCGGGATCTATCCCGGAATGGACGTCGACTACCTCATCTACTCGCTCGTCGTCGTAGTCGTTGGGGGATTGGGAACGCTTTCTGGTGCTGTGGCGGGGGCTGCCTTGATCGGTCCTGTGGATACTTTTGGCAAGGTTCTCTTCCCTCAGTTCGCCCTTGCACTGATCTTCGCGGTGATGGCGCTCGTCCTCCTGTTGCGACCGACCGGGCTGCTCGGACGCATCCGAATCGCGCGATGAAGCGCAGATGATCCGCGCTCCCGAGCGGTGCTGGCTTGATCCGCGCATCGTCGCGCGGCCATCGCCGATCGAAGGACTCGGCCTCTTCGCGACGTCCACTATCACGAGAGGCGACGCGGTCGGAATCCTCGGCGGTCGTGTCATCGATGATGTCGAGCTGCGTCGCGTCGCGCGGACGCATCCCAAGTACAACAGCGCGGCAATCGCCGAGGGTAGCAATCTTCTCATCGCAGACGACGAGATCATCGTCCGGGGCAACCACTCCTGCGACTCGAACCTGTGGATGCGAGACGCGTTCACGCTCGAGGCGCGTAGAGACATCGCGATCGATGAAGAAGTCACGATCGACTACTCGTTGCAGACCTCGGTGGCCGACTGGGAGATGGCTTGCAACTGCGGCTCGTCGAAGTGCCGGAAGATTGTCCGCGGGGACGACTGGATGCGAGCTGAGGTACAAGACAGCTACCGCGGTCACTTCTCGCCCTTTCTGAACAGACGCATCGAGACCACGGGCCAGCGACGATGAATCTCTCCGTCAGACGTTTTGCCCTGCCGGCAGGAGCGCTCATCGTCGCAGTCCTACTCGTAACTTTTCCGATCTGGTCCGCGGCGTGGGAATCGTCGCGTTACGCGACCGGCATCCTGCGCGACATGCTCATCCTGGCCATCTTCGCTCTGTCGTTAGATCTCCTCGTCGGCTCCGCGGGGATGCCCTCCCTCGGACACGCGGCGTATTTCGGCGCCGGTGCCTACGCGGCAGCGATCGTGGGTCAGCGCCTGAGCGACGACCTGCTCCTCGGCCTCGGTGCCGCGATCCTCGTCTCGGCGCTGCTCGCGCTCGCGATCGGCGCGGTCGCCGTCCGCGCCGCCGGGATCTACTTCCTGATGCTGACGCTCGCGTTCGCGCAGATGGTCTTCGCCGTCGCCTTCCAGGCCGCCGACCTCACCGGCGGATCCAACGGGTTCTCTGGCGTGCGCCGCCCGATGCTGTTCGGTCTCGACTTCAACGGCGCCGATGCGCTGTTCCACCTCGTCGCGGTCGTCTTCCTCATCGTGCTGCTCCTCGCGTGGCGCATCCGCTCGTCGACGTACGGCCGCGCACTGGTCGGCCTGCGCGAGAACGAACGCAGGATGCGCGCGCTCGGATACGACACCACCCGCCTCAAGCTCTCGGCCTTCGTTCTCGCGGGCGCGATCGCCGGCGTCGGTGGCGCCTTGCAGGCGTACTCGATCCGTTTCGTGTCCGCGAACGACGTCGGCGTCGCGCGGTCGGTGGAGGCGTTCGTGTCGGTGCTCATCGGCGGCGCGAGCACGCTGCTCGGACCGGTCGCCGGCGCCGTCGTCGTGCTGTTCATCGAGCGCGTCATGCCCTCGTACATCGCGTTCGCCGAAACGGTGTTGGGCCTGGTGTTCATCCTCTTCGTGCTCGCGGCACGGCAGGGCATCGTCGGTCTGGTGCGTGTGGCATACGCGCGGGCTCGCGCATGATCGAGGCGCGCGAGCTGAGGCGGGAGTTCGGCGGCATCAAAGCGCTCGCGGGCGTCACGCTGAGGATCGCCGCAGGTGAGCGCCGCGCGATCATCGGTCCGAACGGGGCGGGGAAGACGACGCTCTTCAACGTGCTCACCGGCGAGCTCGAGCCCACTTCGGGCGACGTGTGGCTCGCGGGCGAGCTCGTCACCGGCAGTCGGCCACACCAGCTCGCGCGCCGCGGCCTCGCGCGCATGTATCAACGGAACGAGCTCTTCGATCCGCTGCCCGCCCGCGAGAACGTCGCCATCGCGTTGGGGGTGGCCGCCGGACCATATCGGCCGTTCGCCGCGCCGAGCGCGCGCGAGCTGGTCGCGGCCGACGAGCTGCTGGAGCGCGTCGGCTTGGGCGGTCGTGGTCCCACGCCCGCGCGTGCACTGTCCCACGGCGAACGGCGGCAGCTCGAGCTCGCGGTCGCGCTCGCTCCGCGTCCCCGCGTCCTTCTCCTCGACGAGCCGACCGCGGGTATGTCGCCGGCCGAAACGGCTCGTATCGCCGAGCTCATCGCCGCGCTCGACCGGTCGCTGACGCTCGTGATCGTCGAGCACGACATGGACGTCGTCTTCCGTATCGCCGAGCGCATCACCGTGCTCCACGAGGGTCGCGTCATCGCCGAGGGGACCCCCGCACAGGTCCGCGGAGACACGCTCGTGAACGAGGTCTATCTCGGGAAAGTCGTCGCTTGACCCTGTCGGTGCGCGACCTCCATGCGTACTACGGCGAAAGCCACGTGCTGCAGGGCGTGTCGCTCGACGTGGGCCAGGGCGAGTCCGTCGCGCTGCTCGGGCGCAACGGCGCCGGAAAGACGACGACGATCAACGCCATCGTCGGCTTCGTGCGTCCGCGCGGCGGAACGGTGCGTGTCGGAGCCTTCAATGTCACCGGGAAGGCGCCGCACCAGGTCGCCGCGGCGGGCGTCGCGCTCGTGCCGCAGGGCCGTCGCATCTTCGCCGATCTCACGGTCCGCGAGAACCTGACCATCGCCGCGCGCTCGAACGGCGGCGGCTGGGATCTCGCGCGCGTCCTCGAGCTTTTCCCGACGCTCGAGCGGCGGCTCGCGAACCTCGGCGATCAGCTCTCCGGCGGCGAGCAGCAGATGGTCGCGATCGGACGCGCGCTGCTTCGCGATCCCATGCTGCTCCTGCTCGATGAGCCTTCCGAAGGCCTCGCGCCGAAGCTCGTGACCGAGGTCGGCGACGCGCTGGTCCGGCTCCGCGAGAGCGGCCTCTCGCTGCTGCTCGTGGAGCAGAATCTCGCCCTCGCGACTCGTGTCGCGCAGCGCGTGTACGTGATGAACAAGGGCACCATCGTGTTCACCGGCACGACGGCCGAGCTCGCGGCAGCCGGCGATGTCGAAGCCCGGTACCTGGGGGTCTGATGGAGCCGCTGCTCGAGGCCCGGACGCTCCCCGGCGTCGGCGACGACGCCGCGTTCATGGAGCAGGCCCTTGCGGAGGGGCGCGCCGCCGCGACGCACGACGACGTGCCGATCGGAGCGGTCGTCGTGCGCGGCGGAATCATCATCGCGCGCGGCCACAACCGCCGCGAGATCGATCACGACCCGACGGCGCATGCCGAGGTCATCGCTCTTCGCGCGGCAGGCATCGCGCTTGGTCGCTGGCGCCTTGGCGACGCGGCCCTCTACGTGACCGTCGAGCCCTGCGCGATGTGCGCCGGCGCGATCGTGCTCGCGCGCGTGCCTCTCGTTGTCTTTGGCGCTCCAGATGACAAGGCGGGCGCCGTCGTCTCCGTCGCGCAGCTCTTCGACGAGCCGAAGCTGAATCACCACCCGAAGTGGAGGCTCGGCGTGCGCCGCACCGAGAGCGAGGCGCTGCTTCGCGACTTTTTCGCGACGCATCGCGGCGTACCATCTGCGTGATGTATGGAGGAGCGTGGGGTCAGTTGTGGCTCGCGGCGACGCTCATCCTCATCGGCGTCGTCTTCCTCCTGCGGAACTACTCGGGCCTTGAGATCGGTCACTGGTGGGCGCTGTTCATCCTCATCCCCGCGGCTGCGACGCTGGCGCGCGCCTACACGTCGTGGCGTTCGGGCATCCATCCATCTGCTGTCTCGGGCCAGCTCATCGCGGGTCTGGTGATGGTGTCGGTCGCGGCGATCTTCCTGCTCGATCTGCAATGGAGCAAGGTCTGGCCGGTCTTCCTGATCCTGATCGGCATCGGTGCGCTGCTGCCATCGTTGATCGCCCGAAGCGAGCGTCCGCGCGAGGAGGACGCCGCCAGCCGCGGCTGACGTCGCACGCGTGCGCGCTATCCTCACCGCGTGGCTGAACTCGCAGAGATCGCCCGCGCGCTCGTTGCTCCCGGTAAGGGCATCCTCGCCGCGGACGAGAGCACCAGCACCATTAAGCGGCGTTTCGACCCGATCGGCGTGGAAAATACCGAGGACAACCGGCGCGCATACCGCGAGCTGTTGTTCCGAACGCCGGGGATCGCGAGCTACATCAGCGGCGTGATCCTGTACGACGAGACCATCCGCCAGAAGGCCGCCGACGGCACTCCGCTGGTCAAGCTCCTCAAGGACCAGGGCGTCCATCCCGGCATCAAGGTGGACCTTGGGGCGAAGCCGCTCGCGGGGTCGCCGAAGGAGACCGTCACCGAGGGTCTCGACGGGCTGCGCGAGCGTCTCGCGGAGTACCGCGGTCTCGGCGCCGTCTTCGCCAAGTGGCGCGCGGTGATCACGATCGGCGACGCCGATATACCGTCCGACTACTGCATCCGCGTGAACGCCCACGCGCTCGCGCGCTATGCCGCATTGAGTCAGGAGGCCGGCATCGTCCCGATCGTCGAGCCCGAGGTCCTGATGGACGGCACGCATTCGATCGATCGGTGCAACGAGGTCACGATCAGAACGCTGCGGACGGTGTTCCTCCAGCTCGCGGCGCAGCGCGTGCGCCTCGACGGAATGCTGCTCAAGCCCAACATGGTGCTGTCGGCGACGGACGCGCCGAATCGAGCCTCAGCCGACGTCGTCGCGCGGTACACGGTGGAGTGCTTCCGGCAGACCGTGCCGGCGGCGGTGCCGGGCATCGTCTTCCTGTCCGGCGGTCAGTCCGACGACGAGGCCACGGTGAACCTCGACGCGATCAATCGCTACGCGGCGAACGTGCACGCGCCCTGGGTGCTGTCCTTCTCATACGGACGTGGTCTGCAAGCCGCCCCGCAGAGGGCGTGGTCCGGAAAGCGGGAGAACGTGTCCGCCGCCCAGCGCGCGTTCGAGCATCGCGCGAAGCTCGCCGCTGCGGCGGCGCTTGGCAAGTACACGCCGGCGATGGAGAAGGAGAGCGTCTCCGTCTAGCGCGGCTCGGAGACGTGGGCTACGCGGGCGCGGGCTCGAGCGCCGTTGGCGGCGCGGCCTCTGCGCTCTCCGGGATGCGCGACACCAGCGTCACCGCGATGAATCCCAGGATGCCCGCGCTCACGAACATGAGGTGGTAATCGCCCAGGAGCACGCGGAAGAAACCGCCCGCGTACGCCGCGATCGCCGCGCCGACCATGTGCGCGAACCATATCCAGCCGTACAGCGTGCCCACCGACCCGCGCCCGAAGATCTGCGCCGTGAGGTTGACCGTCGGCGGCACGGTCGCGATCCAGTCGAGTCCGTAGACGACCGCGAACAGCAGGAGACCGCGGAAGTCGTAGATGAGCGGCAGCGCGAAGAGCGACATCGCGCGGAATCCGTAGTACGCCGCGAGCAGCTTGCGGTTGTCGTAACGATCGGTGAGCCAGCCCGACGCGAGTGTGCCGACGATGTTGAGCGCGCCGAGCAGAGCCACCGCGCCCGCGGCGGCGACCTCGGTGAAGCCGTGCTCCACCGCATGGGGGATGAGGTGCGTCCCGATGAGACCGTTCGACGTGTAGCCGCACACGAAGAAGCTCCCGGCGAGCAGCCAGAACTCGCGGCGCCGCAGCGCCTGCCGCACCGGCGTGCGACGCACGTCCTCCGCCTTCTCCGCGGCGCTCAGGGTCGCGCCCTCGCCGACAGGTCGTTGCCCGACATCGCTCGGCCGGTCGCGCATGAAGATCGCGAGGGGCACGACCGCCAGCGCCGCCGCTCCGAGCAATAGCGCGATCGCGGAGCGCCAACCGAGCGCGACGGTGAGCGCGGCCATCGCGGGAACGAAGACGAGCTGCCCGGCGGAGGTCGCGCCACCGAACAGTCCGACGACGAGCCCGCGGTGCGTGCGGAACCAGCGCTGCGCGATGGCTGCACTCGCGACCTGTCCCGCGGCCCCGGTGCCGAGGCCGATCACGACGCCCCAAACCAGGTACAGCTGCCAGAGCTCGGTGATGTTGATGAACGCGAAGAGGCCGAGCGCGATGAGGACGAGGCCGCCGATGAGCAGCTTTCGCGGCCCGAAGCGCTCGAGCAGCATGCCACCGAGCGGTCCGCCGAGTCCGAAGGTGAGCAGCGACACGCCGACCGCGAGCGAGATCGCGGCGCGGTCCCAGCCGAACTCCTGCTCGAGCGGCACGATGATGACGCCGGGCGCCGCGCGCACCGCCTGCGCGGCCATGAGGGTAACGAGCGTCACCGCGACGACGACCCATGCGTAGTGGAAGCGGCGGACCTGCATCGGCATCGTCGAGTCTAAGGAGTGAGACAGATAAACTTGGCCGCGGAGAGGTGTCCGAGTGGTTGATGGTGCCGCTCTCGAAAAGCGGTAGGCGAAAGCCTCGCGGGTTCGAATCCCGCCCTCTCCGCTGAATGGAGTCTCGCCTGGAACCCGGATCCGCAGTTCGCGATCGACTAACGCCTCGCGTCCGCGATCGCTCCCATAATTCGCCGTGGGAGAGGTCGCATAGTGGCCGAGTGCGCCCGCTTGGAAAGCGGGTAGCCGAAAGGCTCGCGGGTTCGAATCCCGCCCTCTCCGCAGGATGACTGCCGTTCGCGACCGCGTGCTTGTCTTCGACGTCAACGAGACGCTGCTCGATCTCGGCGCGCTCGATCCGCACTTCGCGCGTGTGTTCGGCGATGCCGCGGTCCGCCGCGAATGGTTCTCGACGATGCTGCAGTCCGCGCTCCTGCTAACCGTCACCGGTCCGTACTTCGACTTCGGCTCGCACTTCCGCGCCGCGCTCGCGCTCACCGCCGAGCGCCGCGGCGTCACCGTCTCCGAGGCCGACGAGAAGGCGATCCTCGGCGAGGTGCGCAAGCTTCCGGCGCATCCGGAGGTGCGCGAGAGCCTCACGCGGCTGCGCGATGCGGGCTTCCGCATGGCCGCGCTCACGAATTCGACCGGCCAGGTGGAGGAGGCGCAGCTCGCGAACGCGGGCATCCGTGATCTCTTCGATCTCGCGCTCACCGCCGACGACGCGAAGCGCCTCAAGCCCGCGCCGGAGGCTTACGCGGCCGCCGCGCGCAAGCTCGGCGTGCCGCTCGACCGCATCCGGCTGATCGCCGCGCACGCCTGGGACGTCGCGGGCGCGATGCGGGCCGGCGCGGTGGCCGCGTTCGTCGCGCGACCCGGCGCGCTGTGGAATCCGCTCCTCGAGAAGCCAGATGTCTGGGGAAAGGACCTGCGCGAGGTCGCTGATCAGATCATCGCGCTCGACCGTTAGCCGATACCATGGCGGTGGCCGTGCTAGGCGGGGAGCTAGCGGTGCCCTGTACCCGCAATCCGCTCCAGCGGGGCTGAATTCCCTCCCAAGGTCCGGCGTCGCGGGTCCTGTGCGCGTCGCGTGGCGTTGACGGTCGGGTCCTGTGCAGCGTCGGTCCGTGAACCCCGTCAGATCCGGAAGGAAGCAGCGGTAAGCGGTCGCCGTCGCGTGCCGCAGGCAAGCCTGATCCGAGCCGCGCGCGTGTGCGTGTTCGCGGTGTCCGTGATCGACGGAGGGTGCACGGCCAAATACTTCTCTTCTGCGGCGGGCGCGAAGCGCACCCGCCAAGCAGACGACTATCGTTGAGCCGTGCCCGAAAGCTCTGCCCTCTATCGCCGCTATCGCCCGCAGACCTTCGCCGCCATCGTCGGGCAGGAGCACGTCACCCGCACGCTGAAGAACGCGATCGGCTCGGGCCAGGTCGCGCACGCCTATCTCCTCGCCGGCTCGCGCGGGATCGGCAAGACGACGATCGCGCGGCTCATCGCGAAGGCCGTGAACTGCACGAAGGCGAAGGACGGCGAGCCCTGCGATCGCTGCGAGAACTGCGTCGCGATCCGGGACGGGACCTTCCTCGACCTCATCGAGATCGATGCCGCATCCAATCGTGGTATCGACGAGATGCGCGACCTGCGCGACAAGGTGCGCTTCGCGCCGTCGCAGGGCCAATACAAGGTGTACGTCATCGACGAGGCGCACCAGCTCACCAGCGAGGCGTTCAACGCGCTGCTCAAGACGCTGGAGGAGCCGCCGCCGCACGTGATCTTCGTGCTGGCGACGACCGAATCCGGAAAGATCCCTGCCACCATCGTCTCGCGCACGCAGCGCTTCGACCTGCGGCGGATCCCGTACAAGGGCGTCGTCGCGCAGCTCGCGAAGATCGGCGAGCAGGAAGGGCTCAAGGCCGAGCCGGCCGCGCTCGAGGCGATCGCGCGGCACGCGCAGGGCTCGCTGCGCGACGCGGAAAGCGTCCTCGACATGGTCGCGGCGTTCTCCGAAGGCGGCGTGAAGCTCGCCGACGTCGACGAGCTGCTCGGCGTGTCCGAATGGGAAGAGACTTCGGCGCTCTTCGATGCGCTCGCGGCCAACGACGGCGCCGCCGGCGTGCGCCTGGTCGGCCGGCTCGTTGACGAGGGCCGCGATCTCCGCCTTTTCGTGAAGCGCGCCATCGATCACACGCGCGCCCTCGTGCTTACGAACGCGCAGGGCAAGCCGCCTGAGACGTCGAGCGAGGGAGTAGCGGCGAAGATCGTGGAGCAGGCGCCGAAGTTCCCGCTGCCACGCCTCGCGGCCATCGCGAAGCGACTCATCGAGACCGAGCAGCACCTGAAGACGAGCGAAGGTACGCCGCTGCCGCTCGAGCTGGCCATCCTCGACCTCGTCACGCAGCCCAACGTCACCGGACCGGCGACGCCGACGCCGCCGCGGCGCGAGGCCGCGCCGAGCGCGCGCTCGTCGTCGGCAGCCCCGGCAGATCGCGGGACGCCAGCACGCGCGCAGACGCGCCCCGCTGAGCGCGCTGGTGTCATCGATCTCGCCGCTCGCCGCGCGCAGCCGGGCCTTGCGCTCGCCGACGTGCAGAAGGCGTGGGGCGAGATGGTCGCTCGTGCCAAAGAGCAGAGCGTCGGAAAGGCGTCGCAGCTTGCCAAGGCCGAGCCGCTCACCGTCGAAGGGAGCACCGTCGTGATCGCGTTCGACAACGACTTCGCGCGCGCGTACTGGCAAGACCGCAACCGCGTCGAGCTCGAGCAGGGACTCTCCGAGCGCCTGAGTCTCACCGTGCGGGTGCGCTGCGTCGTGCAGACATTGCCCGCGGATGCGCCCTCGCCGGCGGAGGATCCGATGCTTCGCGCCGCGCTCGAAACATTCCGCAGACCAGAACGGATCTTGGAGATCGAATGATGAAGAACATGGGTGACCTGCAGAAGATGGCTCGCGAGATGCAAGCGAATATGGCGAAGGCGCAGGAAGAGCTCGCGGCCGCGACGGTCGAGGGGACCGCTGGCGGCGGCGCCGTCGTCGTCGTGCTCACCGGAACGCAGGACATCAAGTCGGTGAAGATCCAGAAGGACGCGGTCGATCCGGACGACGTCGAGACCCTGCAGGACCTTGTTCTCGCGGCCTTCACCGATGCGCTGAAGAAGTCGCGCGAGCTCGCCGCGCAGCGGCTCGGCGGCGTGACCGGCGGTCTGAAGCTCCCCGGTATGTGATGCCGAGCGCCCTCGCG
>JBDUCG010000052.1:0-9611 GCA_040003565.1 Chloroflexota bacterium
TTGGAACACGCGCAGCTCGTCCTCGAGCTCCTCCGCGTCGAAGCCCTCGGCCGCCGCGTGTGCCTTCACGTCGCGCAGCGCGAGCCGGAAGCCCAGGCTGGTAAGCGGCTTCACCGCAAAGCGCTGGAAGCCGGCCGCCGCGAGCTGGCGCACGAACCTGCCGGCTTCGTCCAGCAAGACGATGCGCTCGGCGTCGCCACCTTCGAGCGCATCGAGGAACGTGGGCAGCGCGCGGTTGCTGAGGGCTGCCCACCGCTTCGCGCCGACCGCGCCGAAGCCGAGGAAGTTCGTCGCGTGATACGCCTGCCCGAGGGTGGCGTCCTGGATCGCGTGCGCGCGCGGTCGCAGGATCCTGCCGAGTGCCATCCGTCGCTGATGTGCCCGGTCGAGCCCAAGCGCGTACGCAGCCGCTGCCCGACCTTCCTCCGCCACTGGCGCGGGAGCGTACGTCGCGCCGCGTGTTGACTCAAGCGGCACAATCCAGCCAGTACTAATAGGGGAGGACCTGCATGGCGACTGAATTCATCGTGAAGCTCAAGGACCGGCCGGGATCGCTCGCCGCGGCCGCCCAGGCGCTCGGCGACGCGGGCGTGAATCTGTGGGGCACGGCGGCATCAACGAGCGCCGGCAAGGGAACCGTCGGCTTCGTCGTGAAGGACAAGGACGCGACGAAGGCGCGGCGCGCGCTGAAGAAGGCCGGGCTGCGCGCGACCGAGCGCAAGGCGATCGAGGTCCGTCTCACCGACAAACCCGGATCGCTGGCACGCGCCGCGGCGAAGCTCGCGAAGGCGAAGGTGAACATCGCGTCGGAGTACGTGCTCGCTCCGGGCCGCGGCAACGTGACCGTCGCGTTCGGTGTGAAGGACGCGCGTAAGGCGGAAAAGGCACTCGGCCGGCGCTAGTACAGGAGTACCGGTCGCGCACGCCATCGCGCAGCAGTTGATCTGAAGCGAGCCTCCCGATGAAACATCGGGAGGTCTCGTATGCGAGCTTTGCGCCGCTTCGCCATGGATCAGGTGGGCCTGGCCACCATCGAATATGTCATCGGGGCAGCAGTGATCCTCGGGACGCTCGTTATTGGCGTATCTGCATGGAACAACGGCCTCGTCACCCGGCTGCAGGCATTAGTGACGCAGCTGCAGACCGTTCGATGACACCGTGGCGCAAGGACGATAAGGGCATGGCGACCCTTGAAACGACCCTGATGATCGTCATCCTGGTCCCGCTGCTGTTCGCGATCCTTGAATTCGGCTGGCTGACGCAGCGTTGGCTCGCACAAGATGGCGTCGCGCTTCAGGCCGCGCGTTATGCGGGTGAGCTCGGTGGAGATCGACCCGAGCTACGGTCCTACGTCCAGGATCAATTGCGGCTAGTCGGTATCGAGGCCGCGCGAGTCACCGTGGAGGTCGAGCCCACCGACGTGTCGTGGCGCGAGCCGATCCGGGTCTCGTTGCGGACTGACGAGCGGATCGCCATCCCGTTCCTGTTCACGACAACGGTGACCGTGCGGTCGACCGCGGTCGCCCGTGGCGAGGTGAATCGGTGATGCGCGACGAGGGCGGGACCGCCGCTGTGACGACCCTCGTGATGCTGCCGTTGCTGTTGATCGTTCTTGTCGGCGTCCTTGAGCTTGGCGCGTTACGCGCCGTGGCGTTCCGGGCAACTGCGGCCGCGGATCTCGCGACGCTTGTCGCCGTCAGCGATCAAGATCAAGCCGAGCTCGTGCGCACGGGTACCCTACGGTTGACGGCGGACGCGGTGGAGATCGCGCGCGATTACTTCGCCCGCAACTTGGCAGCCACGGTGCCCGCACTGGCGACCGGAGCGATCGAGATCGCCGCCTCGGCGGACATCGCCAGTTTCCCGGTAGCGCCGAGCATCGACCCTCGGACAGGCGCGCGTTATGACCGGCCGACGATCCGCCTCATCGCCGCTATCCCGGTCAAGACACCGGGGTTCGCGGCCCTCCTCATGCCTACCGTCACGACGATCGCTGTCCATTCTGTGAGCTCGCCCCGATGAAGTGGCGCGCAGTAGCAGCCCTGGCGATCGCCATCACGTCGTCATCCGGAGGCTCGGCACACGCCCGCGAGCCACTCGAAAGCGAGTGGGAACCCACGCCACCTCCCAGCGCGCCGGTCTCCGACCCTGTTGCGTTCGTCGTCCCCGCGGGCCTGTATTACGTGACCGACAGCTATGTCTCGGATGTGGTCGTCACCAGTGACGCGACGACCGTGTACTCGACTGCGACGGTGCATGAGTCGACCGGCACCTACGCGCGCGTGGTCGATAGCGTCGATACCGGCGCGTCGAGCCGATTCGATGGCTCTGCATTCAATGGGCGTGGCGCGCTGACGGACGGGCGGGTTCTCGCCGGCACGTACTACGAGAACTTCGTGCTTACGTCGACCGGCTATGTCCCCGTGAGCATCGTGTTCTTCCAAGACGATTCAGAGACGAGACGGCGGGGGTCGAGCTCATCACCGCTGCCGTTCACCGCAGCCATGGCTTCCTCACCTGCAGCACCGCCTGCGGCCGATCTGGTCAGTCGAAGTGTCCCGTCACCCGCCCCGTCATTCAGGCCCCTAGGCCCGACCGCGCCGGCCGCCCCGATGGTGCGCGCAGGCATCGCGCTCGCGCCCGACGGTCCGACACTCTCGGAAGCCGAAGTGCTCCGCGGTCGCGTCATCCGGTTCTGGCCGCGCGCATTCGTGAACGACACCGGTGTGCCAGTGCGGTCATGGAGGCTCCTCTCCGCCGCGCCGGATCACATTTCAGCGAGCTCCGGAGGCGTCGAGCCACTGGCGGCGCAGTGGATCCAGATGCCGCCGCCCGACGTGCGCTGGCTGCTCCGCTTCGAGATCTTCGCTGACGTGACGCCCACGGGACGGATGGAAGCCACCATCTCGATCACTGTGCGATCACCCGCGCTCGTCGATTGATCGCCCGCAGGTCGATCCTCATCCTGGCATTGGTCGCGGGTGGCATTGCTGGCGCGCTCTATTACATCGGGGCGCAGCGGGTCGGGATGGTCGTCGCAGCTCGAGACATCGCCGTGATCCGTCCGTTGACGGTGGAGGACCTCGAGGTGCGATCCGTTCCACCGGACGCATTGCCGCAGGGAGCGATCTCCAGCATCGATGACGCGGTCGGTCGTGTGCCGGCGGCGCCGCTGTGGCGCGGACAGGCCTTGGTCGGTCAGGCGCTCGGGGACGATGCCGCTGTCTTTCACACAGGACTCACGCTTCGGCCAGGGGAGCGTGCGGTGGCGATCCCGGTCGTCGCGGTGAACGCGGTGGGTGGTGCGATCGCACCCGGCGCGCGGGTCGACGTCCTCGCGGTGCCGCTCGTCGGTCGTGCGCCGGCAGGTAGAACCGTGGAGCTGCTCGCGGCCGAGGCCCTCGTCCTCGACGTGCGCTCGGAGTCAGGTGGTCCCTATCTGTCGCAGAAGCGCGATGGCGCGTTCGCACCTGAGCGCATTGGAAGCGTGATCATCGCGATCTCACCGTCGGACGAGATCAGATTCGCCGACCGCATTGCGACCAGTACGTTCGTGCTCGCATTCAGCTCAGCGCATTGAGCACGATGAGCTTCCGGCTCGAAGTGCTGAGCCGCACGAGGTTCGACGCTCACCTTGCGCAACTCGCAGGCAGCAGACTCACCCGCACCGCAGCCGCCACTTATCTCCAGAGCGACGTCGCTCTCGAAGAGGCGACCTATCAGCTCGCTTTGGCGGGCATTCGAGCCACGCGATGTTCCGACGTTCCAGCGCCGACGGGCGGCTTTCGACCGTCGGTAGCGCTCGATCTTGCGCCGCTCGCCGGTGTGCTCCAGGTCGTCGACGTCGTCGAGGTGCGGCCCATCTCGCTAAGCGACGCGACTGCGGCGCTGATGCGCCGCCGGCCCGTCTGGTTTGGCAGCGCACGCCGAGCGCACGCGACCTGCCGCCGGCTTCTGCATGAAGAGGATGCCGTTCTGGGCTGGCGTCGGATCGTGTGGTGCTCCGTTGCGTCACTTCGGATCGCGCGCGCCAGCGTTCGGCTGCGTCCGGTCGTGTTCGACCGCGCGGCCGTCGCGAGCGAGCACGTCCGATGGACCTATGTCAGCGAAAACGCGATCGAGCGCTGGGCGTTCTCGTGAGTCGGATCCGCGCGTGGCTCGACGCGAGCCCGATCGCCGACCTTGCGCTGACGTTGATGCGAGAAGCCACGGGTCGTGCGGATCCGATCGAACCACTGCGTCCGACTCGACCAGCGGCACTGCCCGCGAAACGGCGGGTCGCGTTTTGGTCCTTGGTGGGCGGCGTCGGTACGAGCACCACCGCGGGTCTGGTCGCTCATCGTTCGGCCGCCGGCGGGCGTGCACCCGTGCTCATCGACCTCGACCGCTGGGCGCCGTCGCTGGCCCTCCGCGCAAGGATCGAGGCTGCCACCATCGCCGACGCGCTCGTTCAGCCGGGGCGCGAAGGCGCACTCGTTTCTCGCTGGCACGCCGTGGCCTTCCTGCCTGGTTCGCCCACGTTGCGTGGACGGCTTGACGTCGATCGCACGCTTGAGGTCATCGATGCCATTGGCGGCGCTGCGCCTGTCGTCATCGATCTCGGCGCGGGAGCGGACAGCCTCGACACCGGACTGCTCTCGCGCGTCGACCGGTTGTGCCTGGTTGCCGGAGCGCGTGCCTCACAGCTTCAGGCGATGTTCTGCGCACTCACCTTCGTGCGTGAGGCCCCCTGCCCAGCGGGCTTGGTCGTGGTCGGCGCGGCGGACGACGACGCCGCCCTCGTGGCCGAGCGTGCGGGACTTCCGTTACTTGGCGCGATCCCGACGGATGCCTATCTCGCCGCAGATCAATTCGCGGCCCGCGCACCGACATTGCGTGCGGTCGACGCCCTCATCCGCAGGATCGCGTGATCGACCCGTCTGTGCTGGCCCATGTGCGCGCCGAGGTCGCGGCGGGTCTCGATCCGAGCGCGATGCTCGCGGTGTACGCGGACCCGGCGCGGCGCGCCACATTGCGGGAGCGCGTACGGGCCGCGATGCCCGTTGACGTCTCCGAGGAAGGACTCTATGCCGTCTGCGCCGAGCTCTTCGGCTTTGGTCCACTCCAGTCGCTTCTCGACGACGACGACGTCACCGATGTGCTGGTGAATGGCCCGACGGAGATCTTCGTTGAACGGCAAGGGCGTCTGGGCCGCGTCAACGTGCGCTTCAAGAGCGCAGCCGAGATCAGCGAGCTCGCGCATCGCATCGCAGCCGGCGTCGGTCGCGAGCTGACGATCGAACGGCCATTTGTCGACGCAAGGATGCGTGACGGCAGCAGAGCAAACGCTGTCATCGCGCCGGTCGGCGGTCCCACGCTTTGTATTCGGAAGTTCGGGCGAGTAGCACTAGCGCTCCGCGGTCCCGAGCCCTCCTGGGTCGCGAGCAGTGGACTGGCGCAGGAGGCCGCCCACTTACTGGCTCGAGTCGTCGTCGCGCGCGGAAACATACTCATTGGCGGATCGACTGGCGCGGGCAAGAGCACGCTCCTGCGCTCGCTCGCCGGAGAGATTCCCAAGAGTGAGCGGCTCATCGTGATCGAAGACACCAACGAGCTGGTGCTGCCACACGAACACGTTGTGCATCTGGAGTGCGTTCCCGGGAGAGACGCCGCCATCGGTGTCGCCGACCTCGTGGTGAACGCGCTGCGGATGCGGCCCGACCGGATCCTCGTTGGTGAGGTCCGTTCGCCGCGCGAAGCGTCAGCGCTGCTAGAGGCCATCTCGACGGGACACGATGGCGCTCTGACGACGCTGCACGCGAGATCCGCTTTGGGCGCGCTCGATCGCCTGGAGCTGCTGCTGGCGCGATCCGGTGACGTCGCGGAACAAGCGATCTCGCGGTTCGTCGCGCGCGCATTCGACCTTGTCGTGCATGTTGCTCGGGCGAATGATGGTCTGCGGATCGTGCGCGAGATCGCCGCCGTCGAGGACGCCGGCCCCGTTGTGGTGTGGCGCGCCGGGGAAGAGGTCGTTCGAGCACTACCTCCGCGCTTGAGCGAGCGACTCTCGTGAATATCGCGCTCGCCGGCGCGATCGCATCAGCGCTTGCCGTTGCGTCTCTCGCTCTGATTCCCTTCGGCTCCGCCAGCGCTTTCGGGTCGTTTTTGATCCACCCGGAGCGTCGAGCTCTGCGCGAGGCAGGTTGGACGAGGTCGTTGCTCGCGTGGGAATCCTTGCGCGCATTCACGGCGACGTGCGGGCTCGCATTGGCTGCCTCTGCCGGCGTACTTCCGATCGGACTCGCGGGAGCGGTCGCGCCATCGATCGCTCTACAGCTGATCGCCTCGAGAAAGCGCGATTTGCGCGCTCGCCAGACGCTTCCGTTGCTCCAGATGACGTTGGCTGGGCTCCGGTCTGGTGCAAGCCTGACGGAAGCCGTACGTCTGGCCGCAGCTTCTGAGCCGGAGCTCGCCATCGGGCCGTTCGCGGCCGCCATCAGGGCATTCGATCTTGGTGCGCCGCTTGATGTTGCCCTGAGGAGCGTTCGCGCCTCGGCACACGACCATAGGGTCCTCCTCGGGATCGACGCGCTGATCCTGTGCGTCGCAGAGCAGATCCCTACCTCGCGCTGCGCGACGCTCATCGCGAGCGTCGTCGACCGTTTGGTGTTCGAGCAGCGCACGGCGGATGAGGTGCGCGCTCGGACGTCCGGACTGCGCGCGCAGATCGTGCTGCTCGCGGCTCTTGTCCCTGGCCTCGCTTTCTACTTGGCGATCACCGTCCCCGGCATGGGAGAGACACTCACCGCGCCGCTGGGGCGGTTCGTGCTCGTGCCGCTGGCCACCCTGCTCGAGATCGCCGGGATCCTTGCGAGTCGGTGGATCGTGGGGGACATCAGATGATCGCGGCGGGAACGTCGGCTGCGGCGATATGCGTGATGCTGCTGGTCCTCGCGGCTAAGCCTCGTTCATTGGTCGCCGATCGACTCGAGGCCCTGCGCCCGACGCGCGCCGGCACCCTCACGCCACTCCTTCGCCTCCGGCTGATCGATCCAGCGAGGCTCAGGGCAAGTGGCTTTGCCATCGCGATCGAGCACCTTCTGGCGGCAAAGATCGCGCTGGGACTTGTGGGAGCGCTGCTCGCGTCGGTCATCGCGCTCGTGGTCCCGATCGGTACGGTCGTCATCCTGGCCGCGGGCTACGTCGGTTTCATACTCCCCTCGATCGTCGTGGATCGGCGAGCGGCGCTGCGGAGGCGGGAGGCCGACGTCGCGACCGCTTCTTTCGTCGAGTGGGCACACGCGCTCGTTTCGGCGGGACGTCCCGCGGACTCCACGCTTGTGCGCCTCGCCCGTCGAGGTACTGGATCGCCATTGGTCGACGAGGTCCTCGGGCGAGTTGCAGACCTCTACACGCTCGGCGCGCCTCTCCACGTTTCGCTCATTCGCGAATCGCGCGAGGCGGAGCTTGTGGCTCTCACACGGGTCGCCGAACGCCTCGAACGCGCGCGCGAACTCGGGCTGGGGTCGGTCAGCGTGCTCGAGGACTCGCGCGAGGAGCTACGGAGCGCCGCGCGCGAGCGCACTTTGCGAACAGCCTCGCAGGTGGAAGGAAAAATGACGCTGATCCTCACGCTCTGTTACCTGCCGGCGCTCGCGCTACTGGTCGTCATCCCGCTGTTCGTTACGCTGCTGGCCGGTCTATTCGGATGAGGGCCGCCGTGCGTACACTGTCTACGAGTAAGAAGCGCGCGCGTCGCGCTGTGGGAAGTGACGAATGCCGTTCAACCTGGGGGGCCCGGAGCTCGTTTTCGTTCTCGTGATCGTGCTCATCGTGTTCGGGGCGGGGAAGCTCCCGGACGTGCTCGGTCAGCTGGGCAAGGGCGTCAAGACGTTCCGCGAAGAGGCGAACAGCCCCGACAAGCCCGCCGCCAGCACCGCGACGACGACCGAAAAGCCGAAGACGAACTAAGCAGTCGCCTTCGCGCGCAGTGCGGTCATGCGCTCGTGACGCGCGAGATCGCAGTGCGCGCGTGACTGCCAGTCCTCGGGCTCGTCGTCGCGGCAGTCGTACGTCCGGCAATGCTCCGGGCGTTTGTCGTAGACCGTGCAGCCGAGATGTTCCTTGTCGAAGGCCTGGCACTCCAGCATCGGCTGCCGTCCGTCCTTCTGCATGAACCAGCCGACGATCTTCACGTCGGTGCCGGCTTCGAGGTAGATCGGCCGCGCATCTTTCAGCGTGAACCAGCCCGACTCGTCCTCCATGAATTGGCGACGGCAGCACGGGGCTTCGCAATGTTCGCAATCGGGATAGCTCGCGGGCGGCATGTGGTTCTCCCCTGTGCCAGACTGACGCTCCCCTCATGGTAGGCACGTTGCTCGAGGCGACCGTCAAGACCTTTCTCGATGACCGTTTCGCCCTCGAGCCGGTCGCCGCAACGGTCATGGGCAACCACGCGCACGACCATCGCCTCGGCGATCTCACCGCCGACGGCTTCGCCGCGCGCAACGCCTTCGTTGAGGACTGGCTGCGGCGTTTCATCGGCATGGGCGAGGACAGCCTCGACCCGTTCCAGCGCGTCGACCGCGACCTGGTGCTGGCCGAACTGCGCGGCGAGCGCGCGCTGCAGCCGTTCGAGCGCTGGCGCCGGCAGCCGTCCCTCTACTCCGATCTCATCACGCGCGGCGCGTACTACATCCTGCTGCGCGGCTACAGCGGTACCGAGGACCGTCTCGCGATGCTCGCCGAGCGTCTGGCCGAAGGGCCGGCCGCGCTCGACGCGGCGCGCGCGAACCTCGATCCCGCCAAGGTGCCGCCGGAGTGGATCGCGATCGCGGCGCGCACCGCGCCGGCCGGCGCGGCGTTCCTGCGCGACGAGCTGCCCAAGGCGGTGCCCGACACCTCGCTCGGACGCATCGTTGGTCGCGCGCTCCTCCCGGCCGCGAACGCCGCGGCGGACGCGCTCGACCGCTACGTCGCGTGGCTGCGCGCGGATCTGCTGCCGAACGCGCGCGGCACGTTCGCCTTCGCGCGCGAGGCGTTCGAGGCGCTGTTGAAGGAGAAGGAGCTCATCGACCACGACGCGTCGAGCCTGCGCGCGTTCGGCGAGGAGCTCTTCCGCGAGACCGAGGTGAAGATCGCCGAGGCCGCGCGCGCGCTCGGCGACGACGACTGGCGCGACTCCATCGCGCGCCTGCGCAAGGACCATCCCGACGCCGACCAGCTGGTGAACACCTACCGCGTGGAGATGGAGCGCTCGCGCGAGGCGGTGCGCCTTTCGTCGATCGCCTCGATCCCGTACGGCGAGGACCTCACCGTCGAGACGATGCCGGACTTCCAGCGCACGACCTATCCGTATGCCGCATATGTCGCCGCGGCGCCGTTCGAGGCGAGCCGCCGCGGCCGCTTCTGGGTGACGCTGCCGATGGCCGATGACGACGCGCGCACCCGTCGCGAGCGCCTCGAGGGCCATCCGCGCGCCGGCATCCCGGTCATCGCCTGCCACGAGGGCTACCCCGGCCACCACCTGCAGCTCACGTACGCAGCGGACAACGCGTCGCTCGCGCGCAAGGCGCTGCGCAGCAACCTCATGGTCGAGGGCTGGGGCCTGTACGTCGAGGAGCTCATGACCG
>JBDUCG010000288.1:0-2854 GCA_040003565.1 Chloroflexota bacterium
TCGAGCACGAGTTCGAGCATTACGGGCACATCAAGGAGATCATGGCCGCGCTCGGGAGCGACCGCCCACCGGAGTGACCCGCGCCGCGACGCTCCCAGGCGTTCTGCTCGGCTGCGGTGTCTTGCTCGCCACATGTAGCGGCACGGCGAGCGGTCCGGGTACCGGCGCGGTCGTCGCCGCGGGCGCGACGGCCAGGCCCGCGACGCCGGCGCCGACCACGCCGATCAGCGTGAGCGAAAGCGCCTACGGCCACCTCGTGCTACGCACGACAGCCGGCGCGAGGTGCACGGTCGAGGTGCACGTCGGGCCACCGCAGTACGGCGACGTGCCGCCAGCGGCGGCGGCGGCCGGGATCGCCAACCCATCGGGCGTGCTCACGATCACGTATCCAGCGCCGCATCTCCCGGCTGGACCCGGGTGGCACGAGGTGACGTGCGGGACGGGCTCGTCGTCCGCCGACTTCACGATCCCGTCCGACGGGATCAGCGCAACGCGGTTCACCGCGCGTATCCGGGTAGCGAACATCGGCGATCAGCTACCGGGCGTGACCGCTCGGCTCGACGCATCGCTGGCGCCGGCGCGCGACCTCGACGTCGCCGCGCTGAAGCGGACCCTCGTCTCCGAATGGGGGTTGGCGACCCGCGGTCTCAGCACGCTCGACCTCCTCGGGGATGCCCCCGCGGACATCGTGATCACCGTCGTGCCGGCGCGCGACACGTCGGTCCACGTGACCGCGAGCGATGGCTCCCAGGGGATCTTCCTGTACGTGTCCGACCTGCAGCGGACGCTGACGTCGGACAATCTCGTCGCGGTCGCGCTGCACGAGCTCGGCCATATCTGGTGCTGCCGCGGTCCGGATTCGTCGAGCGGCCATTGGGCGACGCCGGTCGCTGACCCCCTGCTTCAGGGCGTCGACCGGTACGGGCTCATGAACCACCCGGTGGACTGCGTCCTCTTCGGAACGATCGAGAGCTGTCCGAACCGGTTCAGCGATCGCGACCTGCGGTCGATGGGCTTCACCCAGATCCCGCCACCGCCACGCAACGCGTGCATCGACTCGAAGAACGCGCTGCTCGCGCAGCTCGCCACTCTGAAGGACCGACTCGCCGGCGCAAAGGCCGGGCTCGACGCGACGGATGCGTCGCTGAAGACGTTGAGCGCGCAGCTCGTGGCGCTGGAGACGCAGTATCCGGGCGGGATGCCGCCGGCGGTCTACCAGACGTACACGGCGCTCATCGACCGCTACAACGGCACCCTCGTCGTGGAGCGGACCCAGGTCGCCGCATATAACGGGCTCGTCACGCAGAGCAATGGGCTGGTCGACCAGGCGAAACAGCTGCTCTGTTAGGCGCGGCCGGCCCATTCCCGGGCACGCGCGGCGTGCCGTTCGATCAACCCACGCTGGTCGGCGCGGACATCCGGGAGCTGGTCGGGCGCGAACCAGCCGAGCTCGGCGACCTCCGCGGTCAGTGCCGGCGTCCCGCCGGTCACGCGGAACGCGAAGACCAGCTCGACCCGCGCCCACCGAACGCCGGTCACGACCTCGAGCACCGGGCCCAGCTCCACGACCAGACCGGTCTCCTCTCGGATCTCGCGCGCGAGCGCGTCCTCGACGCGTTCCCGCCGGTGCAGGAAGCCACCGAGGAACCGCCACTGCGGCGCGCCGAACCGGTGCCTGGCGAGAAGCACATTGCCGGCCGCATCGACGCCGAGCCCGGTGACCCCCACGAGAAAAGAATCGTGGGCCACGGTCATGAACCGTCGCTGCCAGCGGACCGGGAACGCGTTGAACAGGATCGCGAGGGCGCGCATGAACATCAGGGGATCCCCACCGCCACGATGCCGTGACACGTGGGCACCGGCACCTTCTGCACGACCTGGCGGGTCTTCACATCGATGACGTTCACCATGCCGTCCACGTTGGTCGTCAGGAGGACCCGCTCGCCAAGGGGGTCATAGCTCGTGTGGAAGGGCTGATTCCCGAGGCCCTTCGTCTCGGCGACGACCTTCCGCGCCTTGTAATCGACCCAGAGGAGCGACGGGCCCTTGTGGTCGGACAGCAGCATGATCGAGCGGTCCGGCAGGAAGTACAGGCCGTCCTGGTTCTCCTTCGTCGTGTGGAACGGGTAGTGGTTCGCGCCGAGATGGATCTCTTCCTTCACGTCGAACGTGTCCGGGTCGTAGATGACCATCCGGTCGGACGGCTTGTCGATGAAGCCTGAGGAAGACGACCAGATCTCGCTCTGGTCCGGCGTGTAGTACGCGTCGTGGACATCCTGGACCTTGAACTTCAGCATCACGTTCTTCTCAAGGTCCCACCCGCGCAGGTGGTCGACCTGAGTGCTGTTCGTGACCGTGAAAAGCAGCAGCGTGGGACGCTTGCTCCCGATCGTGAGCACGTGCTGCGGCGTACCGACGATGATCGGGGACAACGGCTTCCAGGTACCGGTCTCGAATCGCATGATGAAGTTGTCGCGCTCGTGCGCGATGAACAGCGTCTTCGAGTCGGGCGAGAACGTGATGCCATGCGGCTGCTTCCCGACCTTGATCCGCACGATCTCCTTCATCGCGACCGGGTCGATGATCGACGTGGAGTCGGCCAGCCGATTGTTCACCGCGACGTACTTCCCGTCCGGCGACACGGCCATCTGGTGCGGGAGCTTGCCAACAGGGATCTTGCCGACGAGCGCGAACTGTCCCTTCGGAGCGCCCTCGAGGACCCAGACCTGCTCGGTGTTCTCGCTGGCCACGAACACGCGCAGCTTGCTGTACACGGGCAGGGTCGTTCCGCTTTCCGGCGTCGCGTCGGCGGATGGTGTGACCCTGGGCGGCGCCGTTGCGCCCGATGCTGCCG
>JBDUCG010000053.1:0-9546 GCA_040003565.1 Chloroflexota bacterium
CGGATCATCACCATCGCGATGGTGCTCGCGTGGTCGGCGAACCCGCTCGGCGCGACCATTGGCGGCTACATCGTCGAGCGAACCGGCGACGTGCAGACCGTGTACGCGGCGATCGGCGTCCTCACCTTCGGCATCGCGCTCTATTTCCGCCTGTTCAGCCCGCTCGGGCACGCCGAGCGCTATCTATCCCAGAGCGTCTCGGGCACGGAGAGTCCGAGAAGCTCGCGCGCCTGACCGACGAGCGCGAGCGAGCCTGTCACGCAGATCATCTCGTCGGGGGCGGCGTCGGCGCGCGCCGCTCGTAGCGCCTGCGCGAGATCGTCGAACGCTCGCGCTGGGACCCGCCGGTACAGCCGTGCGATCTCCGCGGGCGCCGCCGCGCGCGCGCCGGGCGGACGCGTCGCGTAGACCGCCGTCGCGACCGGAGCGAGGGCGCCCGCGACGGCTCGCGCGTCCTTGTCGCGCATCATCCCGACGATGAGCCGCGCGCGGCGGCGCTGGGCCTCGGCGCGCAGCGCGGCCGCGAGCGCGACGGCGGATCCGTCGTTGTGCGCGCCGTCGAGAACGATCGTGGGACGGCCCGGGATCACCTCGAAGCGGCCGGGCCAGCGCAGCTGGTGCAGACCGCGACCGATCGCGTCCTCGCGAAAGCCGACCCCGTGCTCGGCCAGCGCGCGCGCGGCCCCGATCGCGACCGCCGCGTTCTGACGCTGGTGCGCGCCGCGCAGCGAAAGACCGTGACGCAGTGCGGCGGCCGGCGAGAGCGGCGCGATCTCACGTGGCATCGCGCCGACCGAGGCCGCCGCCTTCCTGAGCACGGCCGCCACAGCGGGGCTCTGCCGCGCGATGACCGCGACGCGTCCCGGTCGCAGGATGCCCGCCTTCTCGGCGGCGATGCGGCGGACGCTCGTGCCGAGCTCGCGCATGTGATCGTGGCTGATAGGAGTGATCACGCAGACGTGCGGATCGGTCGCGTTCGTCGCGTCGAAGCGTCCGCCGAGCCCCACCTCGACGACGGCGACACTACACGCGCTGGCCGCGTAGTGAGCGAGCGCGAGCGCGGTCGTCAGTTCGAAGGTCGTCGGCTGGCCGGCATCCGGGAGAAGGCGGTGGAGCGCGGGGAGCAGTGGACGTAGCGCTGCGATCCGCGCGTTCAGGTCCGCGCTGGAGATCGCTTCACCGTCGACCCGCACGCGCTCCCGGTAGCTCTGCAGGTGCGGCTTGGTGAAGAGGCCGGCGCGAACGCCGGACGCGGCCAGCAGGCTCGCGAGGAGCGCGGCCGTGGAGCCTTTGCCCTTGGTGCCGGCCACGAGCACGACGTGGAGCCGCCGGTCGGGACCACCGAGCAGGTCGAGCAGAACGCGGGTCCGGCGCAGGTTCCATTCGAGCGATGGGTTCGAGCGTGTGTTCCAGCCGACGCCGCGCGCCGCGTCGGAGAAGCCGAGGAGCCAGTCGAGCTCCTTGGTCTTCTCGCTCAAGGGCCAGGCCATACCAGGCGGCCGCCCTGGTACAGCTCCTTCGTGAACCGATCGGTGAACACGGTGTCGGCGTCGATGCGCTTGGAGATGCCGCCGTTCTCGGCGAGCACGTCGTGAAGCCTCGACCACTGTTCACGCGACGTCGCTCCGATGCCCTGCTCGCGCGTGAGGTCCGTGAGCGCGGCCTGGATCTCGGTGTCGAGCATGAAGCGCTGATGCGCGGGATCCTCGCCCTGCGCGTACTTCATCACGATGTCGACCGCCGCGGCGGGGTCGGCGACCGCGTCGGCGATGCCTTTCAACGCCGCACGCAGGAAGCGACGCACAGTGTCCGCGCGCGTGTCGACCATATCGCGCGTCGTGATGTACGTGAGGCCGAGCGCGGGCACGCCGTACCGCCACGGCTCGAAGATGCGTACGGGTATCCCGAGCCGCGCGAGGGTGTCGGGCTCGTTCGCCGCGAACACCGGATAGACCTCGACCTGACCGAGCGCGAGGACGCGCGGATCGAAGCCGACGGAGACCTCACGGATCTTCGAGCGATCGACTCCCGCGATCTTCAGCAGCGCGAGGTAGTCCGCGCTCACCGTCGACTTGTATCCGACCAGACGCCCCTCCCAGTCCTTCGGTGTCTGGATCGGCGAGTCCGCTCGGACCGCGTACGCCTGCTCGCCCCGCTGTCCGATCGTCGCGACGCTGACTAGCGGCACGCCGGCGTCCGCGACGCGCTTCATCACGTCGCCGGCCGAGCCGGTGGAGAACTGGATCGCACCTGTTCCGAGCAGGCGGATGTGCTCGCCCGACCCGGCGGAGTGCTGGATCGTGACGTCGAGCCCCTGCGCGCGGAAGTAGCCGCGCTCCTGCGCGATGTACACGCCGACGAACGGAAGATCGGCCTGGGGCTTGAAGCCCGCCATGAACGTGACTGCCTCGTTGGGCCGCGTCGTCGCCGATGCGGTAGGTCCGGGTGGCGTCGTTGTCGCCGTACACGACGAGACGACCACGGCGAACGCGACCGCGAGGCCCCTCAACTCGCCACCGCCAGCGGGTGCCAGTGCAGCACGCGCCGCTCGGCCGCGCCGACGACGGCGTTCGCCGCGATGCCGATCGTCGCAAGCGTCAGCACCGCTCCGAATAGTGCGGTGAGGTCGAGGTTGGCGTTGGCAACGAAGATCACGCGACCCAGCCCGCGGTCCGCGCCGGTCCACTCGGCGATGACAGCGCCGATCAGCGCGAGGTTGAGCGAAATGCGCGCGCCCGAGAAGAGGAACGGCAGCGCGCTCGGAAAACGCAGCAGGCGGAAGATCTCCGTCCGCGTTGCCCCGAGCGTTTCGAGGAACGCGAGCTCCTGAGGGTCGGCGGAGCGGAGGCCGGCGAACGCGTTGACCAGCATCGGGAAGAACGTGATGAGCGCCGCGATGGCGACCTTGGGCCCGGTGCCAAAGCCGAACCACAGCGTGAAGAGCGGCGCGATCGCGACGATCGGCGTGAGCTTCACCAGGATCGCGACCGGGAAAAGGGTGCGTTCGAGCAAGCGCGACTGCGCCATCAGCGCGGCAGCGGCGAACGCGGTGCTCGTGCCGAGCGCGAATCCGCCGGCCGCTTCAGCGACGGTTATCCCCGCTTCACGCGCGAACAGTGCCGCGTCCGTGACCAGGCGCGCGCCCACGGCCGAGGGCGCCGGCAGCAGATACGGCGGTATGCGGAACGCGCGCGTCACGATCTCGAGCACGCCGGCGACCACGAGCAGCACGACGAGCGCGACGCCGAGATCGACGAGCGTTCGACGCGGTCCTTCGTTCATGCGAGGTGTGCACGCACCTCCTCGACGATGTCGTAGAAGCGCGGCGTGCGGCGAAGTGTGGCTGAGCGCGGACGTGGCAGGTCCACCGCGACCTGAGCGACGAGGCCTGCGGGCTTGCCCGCGAGGACCGCGACGCGATCCGCGAGCAGGACCGCCTCCTCGACGTCGTGTGTCACATAAAGGACGCAGCGCGCCTTCGTCTCCCACATCCGCAGCAGCTCGACGCGCAAATCTTCGCGTGTCAGCTCGTCGAGGGACGCGAGCGGCTCGTCCATGAGGAGCACCTCGGGATCGATGACAAGCGCTCGTGCCAGAGCGACTCGCTGGCGCATCCCGCCCGAGAGCTGATGCGGATAGGCCGCGGCCGCATCCGCAACGCCCATGCGCGCGAGCCACTCTGTGGGCGAAACGTGCCCATTCACTCGCGCCCCCGCATTCACCTGGAGCGGTAGCCGCACGTTGTCGAGAACGGTGCGCCAGGGATGCAGCCGCGCGTCCTGGGCGACCAGGCCGAGGCGCTTTCGGCGACGCGCGTTTTCCGGCGCGCCGCCGAGCAGCCGGACGGTGCCCGCGGTGGGCGCGATGAGGCCCGCGGCGAGCCGCAGGATCGTGGTCTTCCCTGTCCCGCTGCGTCCGACGAGCGCGACCACCTCGCCAGCGCCGATCGTCAGGTCGACGTCGCGAACGACCGCACCTGCCCCATAGCCGGCGCTCACGGCGCTGATCTCGATCGCAGCAGTCACACGCTCGATGCTAAGCCGAAGGCACGAGTCCTTTGAGGCCGCCGCGACCTAGCCCCGGATGACGTGACGCGGGTCGAGCGCGTCGCGCAGGCCATCGCCGATGAAGTTGATCGACACGACGGCGAGGAAGATGAAGAAGCCGGGAAAGAACGCGATCCACGGCGCCTTGTCCATGTCGGTCGTCGCGTGATTCAGCATGTTGCCCCACGACGGCGTGGGCGGCTGGATGCCGAGGCCGAGGAACGAGAGCGTGCTCTCCGCGATGATCGCGGCGGCCACCCCGAGCGTTGCCGCGACGATGATCGGCGCGAGCGAGTTCGGCAGGATGTGCCGGACGATGATGCGTCGGTCGCCGGCCCCGATGCACCGTGCTGCCTCGACGAACTCACGGCTCTTCAGCGAGAGGAACGTTGCCCGCACGAGCCTCGATGTCGTCATCCACGACAGGACACCGAGCACCAGCACGATGACACCGACCGTCATCCCCTTGAAGAACACGCCGAAGAGGATCAACAGGAAGAGGCGCGGGAACGAATACATCATGTCGACGAAGCGCATCAGCAGGCTGTCGATCCAACCGCCGTAATACCCGGCGACCACGCCGACGAGGGTGCCGATCGACACCGCGACCGTGACCGCGAGAAGCCCCACCGAGAGCGACACGCGCCCGCCGTAGAGGATGCGCGTCGCGAGGTCGCGTCCGAGATCGTCGGTGCCGAACGGATGCGTCAGCGAGGGCGGTTCGTAGAGAGCGAGAAGCTGCGTCTTGTCTGGATCGTACGGCGAGACGATCGGCGCAAGGAGAGAGAGGACGCTGAGCACAGCGAGCACGACGAGACCGATGACCGCGGGCCGGTGCGCGCGGAAACGTTCGAGCGCCATGCTCCACTGGCTTCGCTCGGCGGTGCTACGGCGAAGCGCGACCGGTACGGCGACCGACTTCGTCGCCATCAGGAGTACCTGATCCGCGGATCGAGGTAGCCGTACATCACGTCGGCGAGCAGGTTCGCCAGGACGATCAGCGTGCTCGACACCGCGAGGATGCCCTGCAGCACGGGGTAATCGGAGCGCGTCGCCGCGTCCCAGAAGAGCCGGCCCATCCCCGGCCAGCCGAAGATCTGCTCGGTCACGAGCGCGCCGACGAAGAGCTCGGGCACGTCCAGCGCGACGACGGTGACGAGCGGGATGGCGGCGTTCTTCAGCGCGTGCCGCATCACGACGACGCGCTCGGCGAGGCCCTTCGCGCGCGCGGTCCGCACGTAGTCCTGCCCGATCGTCTCGAGCATCGACGCGCGCAGATACCGAACGTGCGAGCCGAGCTGCACGAGCGCGATGGTCGCGACCGGCAGGACGAGGTGACGCAAACGGTCGCCGAGCTCGAAGGGCGCTCCCGGCGTGGCCATGCCGCCGAGTGGCAGCCAGCGCAGCTGGAGGCCGAACAGGATGATCAAGAGGAGACCGAGCCAGAACGTCGGCGTCGACAGGAACGTGAAGGTCGCACCGGTGACGACGTGGTCGAAGACGGAGTACTGCCGCACCGCGGTGAGCACGCCGATGGGGATCGCCAGCAGCAGCACGACGACGAACACCGTGCCCATGAGGTAGATCGTGTTGGGCAGCCGCTCGCCGATCAGCGTGAGCACCGGTTGATGGCTCGAGAATGAGTAGCCCCAGTCGAGCTTGAGGAAGCTTCCCAGCCAGCTGAGGTACTGGATCGGCAGCGGTTGATCGAGGCCGAAGGCGTGCTCAAGACGCTGCCGGTCGGCTTCGGTGAAATCGGGATTGCCTTCGTACGCGGCGAGCGGACCGCCCGGCGTCGCCTTCAGGATCGCGAAGGACGCGACGCTGATGGCAAAAAGGAGCGGCAGCGCCTGCAGGAGCCGGCGCGTGACATAGCGTCCCACGGCGCCGCCGCCCTCCTAAGCCTCTTCCGCTATTTCTTCAGGTACCAGTCCTGGACGTTCCAGGTGAAGCGCTGCCACACGTTGGGCTGCCAACCCTGCAGCTCCGTGCGGCGTGCGTCGATGTTCGCGCGGTCGTACATCCAGATGATCACGTAGGCGTCGTTCAGGAGCTTGATGGCCGTGTTGTACGCGGCCTTGCGCTTTTCGAGATCGAGCGTCGCTCCGGCCTCCTCGATCGCCTTGTCCGCATCGGGGTTCTTGAAGCGCGTGTAGTTCTGTCCGGAGCAGTCCGCCGCGGTCGGGATCTGCTTGGAGTGATAGCGGCTCGCGACCGTCGAGTGCGGATCGATCGCGGGTGTCGAGGCGTACATGACCATGTCGAACGTTCCCAGCTTGCGCGGGTCCTTACTCGCGCAGGATCCGGAGAGCAGCACGGCCGACGGCTGATTCTGGATCTTCACCTCGATGCCGACCGCCTTCCACTCGTCGAGCAGCACCTGCTGCACGCGCTCACGCAGCTGGTCGCCGGTCGTCGTCGCGTACGTGAGGGACGCGCGAACGCCGCCCTTGCTGCGGATCCCGTCGGAGCCCTTGACCCAGCCGGCCTGGTCGAGCGTCGTGTTCGCCTTCGCCGGGTCGTAGCCCTCCTGCGTGCCCTTGTACGCGGCCCAGCCCTGCGACACCGGAGACGAGCCCGCCTTGGCCTTACCAAAGAGCAGCTTGTCGATGACCTGCTGCTTCGGCGTCGCGTACAGGAGCGCCTTGCGCACGGCGATGTCGCCGAGGACCGGGTGCACGCTGTTCGGGTCGGGGTTCTCCTTGTTCTGCGCGGTGTTGAGCTCGATGCGCTCGACGGTCGGGCCCGGCACGACTTGGAGCGCGACGCCGGCCATCTTCTCCGCGTCGGGCGTTTGCGCCTCGGTGAGGTTCCACATCGCGGAGACCTCGCCGGCCTGCAGCTGCGCGAGCGCGACCTGGCTCGACGGCACGCTCTTGAAGATGATCTTGTCGAGGTATGGCTTGTCGGGCGCGCCGCGGTAGTTGGTGTTCTTCTCGAGCGTGATCGAGTCGCCGGCTTTGAACTCGGTCACTTTGAACGGGCCGGTGCCCAGCGGCCTGCGCACGTAGTCGGTCTTGCTGATGTCGGCCTCCTTCTCGAGGAGCGCCTTCGGCATGAGCGAGAAGAAGTTGTTGGGATAGGGCGCGTAGACCGACTTGTAGTGGACGACCGCGGTCAGCTCGTTCGGAAGATCGATGGACTCGATCTCGCTGAACCCCGTACGGCTGTTCGTCTTGGGGTCCTTCATCCAGATCTCCCACGTGTACTTGATATCGGCGCTGGTGAGCGGCGTTCCGTCCGACCACTTGATGCCGGGCTTAAGCTCCCACGTGACGTCGAGCTTCTTTCCGTCGGCGCTGAGCTTGGCGCCGCCGTTCGCCACCGTGGGCACCGACTTCGCGAGATTCGGAACGTATTCACCATCCGTGGTCGTCGAGGTGAGCCCTTCGATGACGCCGAAGTTGACGACATCGGTCACGGTCTGGTTCGCGTAGTGGGCCGCGAGCGTGGACGGCTCCTGCCAGATCGCGATGATCGCGGTGCCGCCTCGCGTCGGCGATGCGGCTGCGGACGCGGATGCGCTTGGCGCGGGCGATGTTCCGGTCACGGGAGGCGGCTGCCCGCAGCCCGCGATCACCAGCCCAACTGCCATCAAGGCGATGGATAGACGTCTCATCGTGACCTCCCCCGCGGTCCGGTCAGTGACCTGTGCCGGCCAGCGGCATTGTGCTCTCCACTAGCATCGCGGCCAAGGGAAAGTTCGAACGGGGAGGGCGAGATGACCACGGTCAAGGCGGCGCTCGTCCAGGTCGCCTGGACCGGTGACAAGGACTCGATGGTCGAGAGGCACGTGAAGTACATCGAGCAGGCGGCAAAGCAAGGCGCGCAGGTCATGTGCCTCCAGGAGCTGTTCTACGGACCGTATTTCTGCCAGGTGCAGGACACCAAGCACTACTCGTACACGGAGAAGATCCCCGACGGTCCGACCACGAAGCTCATGCAGGAGCTGGCCAAGAAGCACTCCATGGTGCTCATCGCGCCGATGTACGAGGAAGATCAGGTCGGCGTCTACTACAACACCGCCGCCGTGATCGACGCCGACGGGAAGTACCTCGGGAAATATCGGAAGACACACATTCCGCACGTGAACGGCTTCTGGGAGAAGTTCTACTTCCGCCCGGGGAACATGGGCTATCCCGTGTTCGACACCGCGGTCGGCAAGGTCGGCGTCTACATCTGCTACGACCGTCACTTTCCCGAGGGCGCCCGCATGCTCGGGCTGCACGGCGCGGAGCTGGTGTTCATCCCGTCCGCGACATCGCGCGGGCTCTCGATGCATCTCTGGTTCATCGAACAGACCGCGCACGCGATCGCGAACGGCTACTGGGTCGGGACGATCAACCGCGTGGGCACGGAGAAGGAGTTCGGCCCGAACGAGTACTACGGCTCGTCGTACTTCGCCGACCCGCGCGGGAAGATCATCGCGCAGGCCTCGGAGAAGGACGAGCAGCTGCTCGTCGCCGATCTGAACATGGATCTCGTGCGCGAGGTCCGCAACACCTGGCAGTTCTACCGCGACCGTCGGCCGGACATGTACGACGACATGGTCAAGCCCTGAGGCCGTGACGCTCCCGGCGCTGAACTACATCGCTGGCGCGTGGGTCGAGTCGACCTCGCGCGAGCGCGTGCGCGACGTGAACCCTGCGCGCAGCAGCGAGTCGCTCGGCGACGCGACCGTCTCCACGCCCGCGGATGTCGTGCACGCGATCGACGCCGCCGCGGCTGCGTACCAGGAGTGGCGCCGCACACCGGCGCCGCAGCGCGGCGACATCGTGCGCAAGGCGGCCGACCTCATGGAGCGCAGGCGTGTCGAGCTCGCGCGGCTGCTGACGGAGGAGGAGGGGAAGACCCTGCCCGAGTCGCTCGGCGAGGTCGATCGCGCGGTAGCGAACGTGCGCTTCGCGGCGGCGCAGGGCTCGCGCCTCACCGGCGAGACGATCCCGTCGACGCAGCGCGGCACCTTCATCTACACCGTGCGCGACCCGCTCGGCGTGGTGGCGTGCATCACCCCGTGGAACTTCCCCGTCGCGATCCCCGCGTGGAAGATCGCCCCCGCGCTCGTCGCCGGGAACGCAGTGGTCTTCAAGCCCGCGACGCTCACGCCGCTCTGCGCCGCGCAGGTCGTGCAGTGCTTCATCGACGGCGGCGTCCCGGATGGCGTGCTGAACATGGTCCTCGGACCCGGCGACGCGCTGTCGCGCGCGATCATCGACGACGAGCGCGTGAAGGCGATCTCCTTCACCGGCTCGAGCGCCGTCGGGCGGCGCCTCTACGCGCAGGCCGCGCAGCGTCTCTGCAAGGTCCAGCTCGAGATGGGCGGGAAGAACGCGGTCATCGTCATGGACGACGCGGACCTCGAGAAGGCGGCCGAGAGCGTGGCCGGCGGCGCGTTCGGCGCGACAGGTCAGCGCTGCACCGCGACCAGCCGCGCGGTCGTGGTGCGCTCGCGCCTCGTCGACTTCACCGAGCTGCTCGCGGCGAAGGCGGACACCTGGCG
>JBDUCG010000054.1:0-9519 GCA_040003565.1 Chloroflexota bacterium
CTATGTGCTCGCCGGACAATTCCGCATCGAGACGCCGCAGTTCACGATCTCTGGGAACAGCACGCTCGCGATCGCCACGGCATCCGTCCTGGTACCTTTGGCCATCCTCTGGGGATGGACGTGGGTGTCCGATCGGTGGTCGGGCCGGAGCGGTCCTCGCCTGGCGCTGTTCACGATCGGCCTCGTCTTAGCGACCGCCGCGGCGTTCCCGCTCGACTCGATCGTGAGGGCGGCGTTCGGGTCTGGCCGCATCGCGTTCGACCCGAGCGTATCGCTCGTCGCCATCGACGGCGTGCTGTGGATCGTACCGATCGTCGCGATCGCGGCGATCCTGTATTGGCTCTTCGGATCCGGAAAGCTTCCCGTGGCCCTACCGACGCTCGCGTTCGGTTATCTGATCGGACTTCCCCTTGGTCTGGTCTTTCCGCCGGCCGCGATGGGCGCGGTCGCGGGCACCGCTGCCGGACACGCGTGGCGCGAGCCGGGCGCGCGAGCGCTCATCGTGGTGCTCGTCATCTTCATCATGCTCGTCGCGGCGGTAGAGCTGCCGCTCGCAGCGGCCACAGTCGACGGGCCACTGCTTCCACGTCTCCCCTAGCGGAGAACGCCACGCGTTCCACCTAGCATGCGGGTGTGATCCCACTTGCGATCATCAGCGGCTACATCGCGGGTCTGCTCGTCGCCGTGCTCGCGATCGCCGCGGAGCACTCGCGCATCGCCATCGGCAGCTACGCGCTCTATGGGAACGGCGCGCTCATCGTGCCGGCGATCCTCGCACCGTTCGCGCTGTATCCCGGATGGGCCTGGCTGCTGGCGCACGAGGGCGATCGTCGTCTCGAGGCCGCGCTCTACGTGCTCGGGCTCATCTTCGGCGTCGGAATGCTTAGCGTGCTCGAGGCGGCGCTGTACCCGCAGTCCGCCGACGTGACACTGCTCAGCGCCCTACCGGGACTGCTTTTGAACGGCGGCTTGTTCGTCATTCCCGCCGCTCTATTCGGCGCGGCGACGCTGTGGCTCATACGGTCCGGTCGCGTTACGGTCACGCCACTCACGACGGCATTCGCGATCGTGATCGCCGCGCTCACAGCGCTCCTCTTCGGCGCGGGTCTGGGCATCCTCAGCGGCGGCGCGGTCGCGCTCGCGCTCGCACGGCCTGCGCGCAGGACCGCGATCGGCGCGGCGCTGCTCGTTCTGCTCATCGTTGTCGGCAACGCGCCGTTCATCACGGTGCTGTTCGGACCGAGCCCCACCGCGGACTAGACCCGAACGCGACTAGGAGCTCGGCGCTTCTCCCTCGGGACGGCGCGGCGCCGGCGATGGTGCCGCGGCCTGTACGGCAGCGGTTGCCGCGGGAGGGGTCTGCGGTGACGGCGACGGTGACGCCGACGGTGCCGCCGGGGCGCCACCCGCGGGTGCGGGCGCGCCAGCAGGTGTGAACGGCCGCGGTGGCGCGGGCCGGAAGTCGCCCGTCGGACGGAACTCGCCGGCGGGCCGGAATTCTCCGGCGGGCCGCCACGGACCGCGCTCCGGCTTCGGCGGCGGAGGTCCACCCGCCATCGCGCGCGCCTGTGGCGACATGAGGCCACGCACGTGCTCGGCGGTGTACGGAAGCAGCGCCATGAAACGCGCGCGCTTCAGCGCCGTGGTGAGCATCCGCTGGTGCTTCGCGCACGATCCGCTCTTGCGGCGCGGATCGATCTTGCCGCGCTCGCTGATGTAGCGACGGATGCGGCCGACGTCCTTGTAGTCGATCTTCTGCACCTTATCGACGCAGAACGAGCAGACCTTGCGGCGCGGCCGGCGCGGGCCGCCTGGCCCGCCTGAGCCGCCGCGGTCCCCGCCTCGATCGCCGCCGCCGCCCCCGTAGGACGGCCGACCACCACCGTACGAGGGACGCGGTCCGCGAGGCGCCATCGGCGCGGCCGGGCGCGGCGCGCCGCCCTCGGCGGTCGCCTCGGGATATGGCTGCGGGTTCGTGGGACCTTCTGTCGTCATCTGCATTCGCTCCTAGAACGGGATCTCGTCAGGGTCGAAGCCCGCCTTGTCGCCGTCGGCCGTCTTGGGAGCCGTCGGCTCGCCGCCCATGCCGCCATCGCGGTCGCGGCGCGGATCGAGCATCTGGAAGTCGTTCGCGCTGATGTCGAGGCTGTAGCGCTCCTTGCCCTCGCGATCGGTGTAGGTGCGAGGCGTGAAGCGGCCGTCCACGAGCACGAGGCGACCCTTGGTGATCATCTGCTGCGCGCGCTCCGCAAGACCCGACCAGCAGCTGACGCGATACCAGTCGGTCTGCTCCACACGCTCCTCGGCGCGGCCGCTGACACGGTTGACCGCGACGCTGAACTCGCACACCGGGCGGCCGTTGGGAGTCATCTTGAGCTCAGGGTCGCGCCCGACGTTACCAACGATGATGATCTTGCTGAATGAAGCCATCTTTATTCGTCCCTTCTCACGACAATGTGTCTCAGGATGTCCTCGGTGAGACGGATCGTGCGCTCGAACTCGCGCGCCTGGTCCGGCGGCAGCGAGAACTCGAGCACGCCGTAATGGCCGTCACGGTGGTGCGCGAGCTCGTATGCGAGCCGGCGGCGTGCGGGAGGCGTGACCTTGTCGATCTTGCCACCGAGGGTCGTGATCGTGTGCTGGAGCCGGTCGCTCACAGTCGTCAGCCGCTCTTCGTCGGCGGTCGGGGGAAGCAGATACATGAGCTCGTACGGGCGCATTCGGTCGAGTTTCCTTTCCCTGGGCTTGCCGCGGGCCTTTGGCCCGGGGCGAAAAGGCGCCGTGGCACAAGTCCACGGCGGTCACGAAGATTGTATGCGATGGAGACCGCGAAGGCATCACGTTGGACGGTTCGGCTTGGCCTTGCGGGGCCGGCATGACCCTGCGTCCTGACGGGACCGCCGAGTGCGCCGAGTGCGGGCTCCCGATGTTCCCCCTTTCCGAGACCGACGAGACGGTGACGCTGGAGTGCGCGAATCGCCACCGCCTGGCCGCGGACCTGCCGAGCGAACGCGCGACGCGCGAAATGATCGACAACTGGATCGCGAAGAAGGGCGCACAGCTCCACGTGCAGCACGAGCGCTGGGAAAGCGAGGATGACGAGGAATGAAGGCCAAGGTCGTGAGAGCCGCGGAGCGGCATGCGCAGACCGGCCAGACGAGCGGCATGGTGCGCGAGGAGGCACTACACAGCGACCGGATGTGGGCCGGCGTGGCGCACAACGCGCCCAAGGCTTTCTCGGGCTGGCACCACCACGGCGATTACGAGTCGGCGATCTACGTCCTCAGTGGCCGGGTGCGGATCGAATGCGGCCCGGGTGGACGGACTGTGCTCGAGGGCGGCCCCGGCGATTTCCTGCTCATCCCGGCCGGCGAGATCCACCGTGAAGGCAATCCGACCGACGGAACCACTGAGATCGTTCTGGTCCGCGCGGGTCAGGGCGAGGTCGTGGTCAACGTCGACGGGCCAGCCTGACGTCGCACGAGCACTGCGGCACCGAGCGCGATCGCCGCGATGATCAGGGCGCCGGCTGCGAGCGGGGTGTTGTCCTTCGGTGCCGCTGGCGGAGCAGCAGTGCCGGTCCCAAAGAAGGCTGTCTCCTCAGGCGTCGGCGCGCCGGGGTGGCTGCCGCTGCAAGCGTCGGTCAGCCACGCGCCTTGATCGGATGAGCGCAGGTATAAGGTGTGCGCTTCGCCGCGTTGCGCGGCTTGGTAATCGACGCTGGTGATCGCGCCACCCTTCGTCGGTCCGAGGTAGATCTGGACCTCCCCGGGAAGCGTGCCCTTCAGGAAGCGCTCGGGCCGGAAGCCGATCACTCCGCTCGCAGGGGCGAAGGTCTGGCGCGTCTCCGTGACCGTCCCGTACACGACGACTTCGGCGAGCCCGGCTCGCTCAGCGACGCTCATCTGAACACACGAGGCGAGCGCCGGCGACGACCCGATGCTCGCGCCGATGAGCGCCAGCACCAGTACCAGGAGACGCGTGAAGACCGTCATAGGCATATGACGCTCGAGCCCCGGTCGGGGTTCCGGAGCTAGGTGGGCTGACCCGCGAGAAGCGCGCGCAGCCGCTCCCCGAGGGTTTCCAAGACCGACACCGCGATGAGGGCGTTCTGTCGGATCACGTTGTGGAACTCGCCGCGCGACAGCACCAGGCACTTCATCGGAGAGAGCGCGGTCACCGTCGCGGTGCGCGGCCCGCCATCGAGGAGGCCGATCTCCCCAAAGAAGTCGCCGGGGCCGAGCTCCCGGAGGTGAAGACCCTGACGCCGGACTTCGGCGGTCCCGGAAACGATGATGAAGAACTCGCCGCCGGTCGCGCCTTCACGACAGAGCTCTTTCCCTACGGGGAAGTCCAGCTCGACGACCTGCGTAGCGATGAACGCCAGCTGCTTGTCATCGCATCCCGCGAACATCGGGACGGCCTTGAGCATCTTGACCCGTGGATCGGCCATGTGAGCGGGAGGCTACGAGGTCGCGTCGATCGTCGCAACACTGCACTGCTTCGTAGACTGCAGGCTGGCCGGAGTGGAGAAATCGGCAGACTCAGGGCACTTAAAATGCCCGGCCCGAAAGGGCGTGAGGGTTCGAATCCCTCCTCCGGCACCGACCGGCGCGATCAGGGCGTCGCGCTGGTTCGAGGGCGGACCACCAGACGCGCGACCATGCCAAGTGCCTCATGCCCGAGCACGGTGCAGGTGATCCGCACCTCCGCGGGCTGCGCGGGAGCGGTCCAGTCCTGACTCATGCTCGCGCCGGGCGCCAGGTGCGCGGGCACCAGCCCGAGCGCGCTTCCTCGCTGGTCGGAAACGAAGTCATGTTCAAGGCGTCCGATGTTCCGGACCGTCAGCCTGATCCGCTCGGCCGGAGCCACCTCGATCGTGGCGGGAAGGAACGCGTACTCGGACATCGCGATCACGATCTCGCGCCCCGGAGGCGGCGCGCACGCGATGAGCAGCGCACAGCACATCACAAGACATAGTCGCCGCATGGACAGGCATCTTAGAGTGGCGCCGTGAAAGCGAGAGGCGACCTCGCCGAGTACGCGCTCGCGATACGCAGCTTCAGCCGGAACGCCAGGCTCTTCATCGTCCATGTCATCGGCATGGACACCGTTCACGGCACGTCTCTCGTGCTCGTCAACCTCTACTTCCTCGCCATCGGACTGCCCATCGAGTTCATCGGCGTGCGGCTTCTGCTCGGGGGCATCGCGGGCGCAGCTTTCTCCGTGCCAGCCGGACTGATCTCGGACCGCATCGGACGGAAGTGGTCGTTCATCATCGGCGACGGAGTCGGCGCTGCGCTTTACCTCATCACGATCTTCTCGGTAGACCAAAGCGTCCTGCTCGCGACCGGCGTTCTCAGCGCGATCGCGGGCACCCTGCACGGCGTGTCGGAGCCGGCGTTCATGGCGGAGAACAGCGAGCAGCGCGAGCGCGTGCATCTCTTCTCCGTGTCCGACGGTCTTCGCACGCTGTCGGCGATGGTCGGCAGTCTCCTTGGCGGCTTCGTCCCGCTGCTGGCTGCCTCTCTCGCGGACAAGGTGACCCTGTACCGCGCGTCGATCTTCATCGGGATCGCGATCTGGGCGCTCTCGCTCATTCCGGCTTTGATGCTTCGCGGGCGCGACCAGCCCCTGGAACGCAAGCCGGCGGGTCTGCGGCACATCTTCGACGGCGTCCGGCATCCGGACCGCGTGCTGCGGCTCGTCATGGTGGGAGCGATCATCTCGCTCGGCTTCGGATTTGTCGGTCCGCTGTTCAATGTCTTCTTCTACGAGGGACTGCACGCGCACACGCATGACATCGGCATGACGTTCGCGTCGGGCCAGCTGTTCGTCGCGCTCGCGGCGCTCGGCGCCCCGTTCCTCGTGGCGCGGATGACCAAGGTCCAGGCGATCGTCGGCACGCGGATCATGGCGGTGCCGTTCATCCTGCTCATCGGACTCTCCCCGAGTCTGGCGACGGTGACGACGGTGCTCACGCTTGCCGGGCTGGCGTACGTCATCCGGAGCGTCCTGGCCAGCGCAGCGAATCCGATCGCCGAGGCGTTCTCGATGGAGATCCTGGACCCGGGCGAACGCGGCACGATGGTCGGCCTCAGATCGACGGCGCAGCAGATCCTCAGCGGCGTCGGAGCATTCGTCGGATCGCGGCTGATGGCCGGCGGCGATTACGTGACGCCGTTCGTCGTGATGGCGAGCCTCTACGCGGCGTCGGCGGTCCTATTCTGGGTCTGGTTCCGGCCGCTCGAGCGGGCCGCGCCATCGACGACGGCGCTCGCGATCGCGGGAGAGCCGGCCGACTAGGACCGCGGCCCGCGGGCCGATGCGCGGCCTGCGGCGTTCCGCGAGACTAAGCGCACCCTCTCAAAGGAGTCCGCATTGGCCTCGGATCCCACCCGCTTTGTGATCATCGGCAACGGCGCGGCCGGAACGTACGCGGCCGAACAGCTGCGCAAGGACGACGCGGCGGCCGAGATCGTCATGATCGACGACGAGAAATACACCCTGTACAACCGCGTGTCGCTCCCGCGCTACCTGAAGGGCGTGCTCCTCGAGCAGCGCGTTCAAGTCCGAGACATGGAATGGCACGTCAAGAATCGCATCGATCTCCGTCTCGAAACGCGCGTGACGCAGGTGAACTTCGAGGACAAGACGGTCGCGCTCGAGCCGGGGTCGGAGCTCAAGTACGACAAGCTCCTCATAGCCACGGGCGGCCGGCCGAACCCGCTGCGCGTCCCCGGTTCGGAGGGCGCGCCGTATCTCTTCAACTTCCAGTATTTCGACGAGACGAAGGCGATGGTCGCGCGCATTCCCGAATCCAAGGTCGCGGTGATCCTCGGCGGATCGTTCATCGGCTACGAGCTCACCGAGGCGTTCGCGTTCCGCAAGCTCGAGACGCACTGGCTACAGCGCGGGCCGTGGTTCCTGCGGCGCTCGCTCGACGAGCCGGGCGGAAAGGTCGTCTCGCACCTCGCCGAGGACGCGGGCGTGCACCTGCACTACGAAGAGTCGATCGAGAAACTGGAGCGCAGCAACGGCCAGCTCAAGGTGCAGGGCTCGAAGGGGTTCAGCGCGACGGCCGACCTCGTGGGCGTGGGCCTTGGCCTCACGATGAACATCGACATCTTCAAGGGCACGGCGCTGATGACGAAGATCGGCGTGCTCGCCAACGAGTTCCTCGAGACCAACATCCCCGATGTGTGGGCCGCGGGCGACGTCGCTGAGTTCTACGACGTCGTGTCGCAGCGGCACCATCGCATGGGCACCTGGGACAACTCGCTGAACCACGGGCGACACGTCGCCAAGAACATGCTCGGCGCGAAGCAGCCCTACGTCGAGGTCCCCACGTACGCCTCCGGCATGTTCAACTCGAACATCTCGGTCATGGGCGTGACCACCGAAGAAGAGCCCGACGCCGAATCGCTCTACGAGGTCGACTACGAGGCGCGCAACTACAAGCGCCTCTTCTTCCTGGGCGACAAGCTCGTCGGAGCGATCCTCATCGGGAAGATGAAGGGCCGCAAGAAGGTGCTCGAGCTGATCAGCTCGCGCACGCCGATCGAGGAGCGGCAGAAGGTGTTCGAGCTGCTCGCGATGCCGGAGGTGCCCGTCAAGCCCGCCGCGGCCGAATGACCCTTCAGCGCGTGTCCTTCGGGGTGCCCGGCGGCGAGCTCGAGGGAACGCTGCATCTCCCAGAAACGCGCGCCCTCGGCGGCGTCGCGGTGCTGCACGGCTTCGGCGGTCATCCCGAGCAGCCGCACGTCGTCGCGACCTGCGACGCGCTCGCGAATGCCGGCGTGGCCGCGCTTCGCTTCGCGTACCGCGATCATCAGCCGCCGCGGATGACGCTCGCGAGCGGCCTGGCCGACGCGAGCGGCGCGATCCGTCTGTTGAAGGCGCACCCGGAGATCCCGGAGGCGCTGGGCGTCGTCGGGTTCTCGTTCGGCGGCGCGGTTGCGGCGCTCGTCGCCGGCCGGGACTCCCGCATCCGCGTCGCGGTGCTCGCCGCGGCGCCGGCGCGCTTCGGCGACGACGACAAGCTCAAGCCGCTCGCCGAAGCGACGCGCACGCGGGCGCGCGTTCTTCTCATCTGGGGCAGCCGCGATACGCAGGTGCCGGTCGCGAACGCCGAGCGCTACGCCTCGGTGCTGTCGCAGGCGCGCGTCACGAATCGGACGGTGATAATCGAGGGCGGTGACCACGACTTCTCGCCGGCGACGCCGCGCGACATGATGGCGCAGCGGGTCGCCGAGTTTTGCCGCGAAGCGCTCGCATCGTGAGCGCCGGCGTCCTGGTGCTTCACGCCTGGTGGGGTCTGAATGACGATGTCCGCGCATCCGCAGAGCGGCTGCGCCGCGAGGGCTACACCGTGATCACGCCGGACCTCTACGGTGGCAAGGTCGCGAACACGATCCAAGGCGCCGAGGCGCTCGCCAAGGGAATGGACCAGCCACGCGCCGCGGCGGAGGCCGACCGCGCGCTGACCGAGCTCACGAAGAAGTCGGAGGGCGTTGCGGTGCTCGGATGGAGCCTGGGCGCGTCGTACGGCTGGGAGCTCGCGCACAAGCGCGCCGGGGACATCCGCGGCTTCATCACCTATTACGGATTAGGCGACGTCGACGCCGCGGCCGCTTTGCCGCCGATCCTCTATCACTTCGCCGAGCACGACGAGTTCGACTCCGCCGACGACGTGCGACGGACGGAGCAGAAGCTTCTGGCGGCCGGGCGCGACGCGAAGTTCCATATCTATCCGGGAACGAAGCACTGGTTCGACGAGCCGTCGCGACCGGAATTCGACAAGAAGGCCAGCGCCCTGGCCTGGGAGCGGACGCTGGCCTTTCTCGACACGCAGCTGCGACGTTAGCCTCAGAGCATGGCTCCGTTCGAGCGGCTCGCGAGCGAAGACTTCTGCTATCTCACGACCGTGGGCCGAAAGAGCGGCAAGCCGCACACGATCGAGATCTGGTTCGCGCGCGAGAACGGGAACCTCTATCTGCTCTCGGGCGGCGGTGACGCGGCGGATTGGGTCCGCAATCTGCGCAAGACACCGGCGGTGCGCGTCCGGATCGGCTCGCGCACCGTCGCGGCGCGAGCGCGCGAGATCACCAAGCCGGACGAGGATACGCTCGCGCGCAGGCTGCTCGATGAGAAGTACATGGGGTGGAAGAAGGGAAAGCGCCTCAGCTCGTGGGCACGGAACGCCCTGCCGGTCGCGGTCGAGCTCTCGTAGCGGCGCGGCTCGTTCGCTAGGGTCTCGCGGTGCCACTCGAATATGTCGAAGACCTCGCGCCCGCTGCGTGGATCGCCGAGCGGCTGCATCCATTCGCGCAGGACGCCGGCGCGGTCATCCCGCCGGGCTTCGCGGAATATGCACGCATCTTTCACCCGGCCACACGGCGCGCGGGTCTTGATGAGCGTCCAGTGAAGTGGCGGGAGATCGCCCAGAACAATCTGCGCGCGTACCACTCGGAGATGCAGTTCTGCGCCATCGTTGGCGGGTCGCCGCTCAAGCGCGAG
>JBDUCG010000289.1:0-2841 GCA_040003565.1 Chloroflexota bacterium
TTATAGCGGCGGCCGATGCGCCTTGAGGAAGGAATGGATGTGGCGCACCGCCAGGCGAATCCGGTCTTTGGGTTCGGCGGCGTCACACCGCTCAACGCTTATGACGTCAGGTTCAGGACCGCGCAGGCCACGCCGCTAGCGCCCGAGCAACACCTTAAAAACGAACGTGGTCCCGCCAAGGTCGCCGTCGCCCAGGGAAGCGCCAATGCCGGCCGATCCGAGCGCGTTGGGCGCCGTTCTCCACCGCACTTCGCCGGCGGTCCACACGCCGGCGGCCATCTTGACCTCGGCACCGGCGATGACGTGGTATTCGATGTGTCCGTCGCTCACGCTTGGCGCCGGCGACGGCGATTCCTCCTTGAGGGACAGCCGACCAGCGCCAACGCCGGCATACACGGCGATTCGATTCCAATGTGAGCTGGCTTCCCGGTAGCCGACTGTCGCGCCAATCGGCATCAACGTGACGGTGTCTGGCACGGGGAGCCGGAAGACGTCGGTGCCCGACACGACAACGCGGCTGCCGGTCTTGGCGAATCGTTCGACACCGACCTCCACGAAGACCCCGCTCGGCAAGACCAGTTGGGCACCGAGGCCGAACGCCGTCCCCGCACCGCTGCCGAGGATGGCCTCGAAACTTTTTGAGCGGTGAACAACGTGCCGCCCACTTCTCCGAACCCTCGGAGATGGACGATAGGAAACATTAACGGGGTTCTGGGTTAACGGAAGACGCCTTGGACTAAACCGCTTCGCGGTAGCCGATAGATCGACGATTCGAGCGTGACGCGCGCCTCTGGGTTCTCCCTCGTTCCTCCTCGCTGATCTGATTCCCGTCCTCGCATACGCTCCCGTCCAAACGCCTGGAATGCGCCAGGCCTTTCGCACAGGAGCGCCCCATGACCCCTCTTCGCCAACGCATGCTCGAAGACATGCAGATTCGGAATTTGGCGCCGGCGACGCAACGCGCCTACGTCGAGCACGTCGCTCGGTTTGCCCGTCACTTCGGCCGGTCCCCAGCGACGTTGGGCCCTGAGGAGATTCGTGCCTACCTGGTCTATCTGACCACCGAGAAACAGCTGGCGCCCAGTACCATCATCGTCGCCGTGGCGGCGCTCCGCTTTCTCTATACGGTCACGCTCCAGAAGCCCTGGTCAGTCACGGCCGTGATCCCCGCACCGAAACAGCCGCAGACCTTGCCGGTCATCCTCAGTCCCGCAGAAGTGGTCCAATTCTCGACGCGGTGACGTCCCTGCAGCATCGTACGATCCTCACCACCTGCTACGCCGCCGGCCTTCGGATCTCTGAAGCCGTGCACCTCACCCCGCCGGCGATCGACAGCCAGCGGATGGTCCTGCACGTCAAGCTCGGGAAGGGGCAGAAAGATCGCGACGTGATGCTGTCCCCGAAGCTGCTCGCGATCTTGCGCGACTGGTGGCGGGTGAGCCGATCTCGTCCCTGGCTCTTTCCCGGCGATCGCCCGGGGCAACCGCTGACCACGCGGGCCGTGAACCGCGCGTGTCGAAAAGCCCACCGACGTTGCCGGATCCCCAAGCCCATTACACCCCATTCGCTGCGCCACGCGTTTGCCGTCCACCTCCTGGAAGCCGGCACCGACATCCGGACGATTCAATTGCTGCTCGGCCATCGGAGTCTCGAGACGACGGCCCGCTATCTGTGCCTCACCACGACGCGGGTCTGCTCGACCTCGAGCCCGCTCGACTTGCTCCCACGCCCGGTTCCACCCGCATCCACGCCCGTCACGCCGCCCGCCGTCTGAGCGCCGCCGATGGATCACCCGACACCAACCGTGGCGGACGTGTTCCGCCGCTACGGCGATGCCTACCGTGCCGAGGCGACGTCGCTGTCGACCGCCCAGCAACGCGTCATGACCGCGATCGCGCGGTGCCGAACCGCCGCGCTGGGCGGTCATGTCGAGCAGTGTGACCACTGCGGGCACACGCGCGTCTGGTACAACTCGTGCGGCAACCGCCACTGTCCCACGTGTCAGTCGCTCGCACGAGCGGCCTGGATCGAGGCCCGCGAGACGGATCTCCTCGACACGGAGTATTTCCATGTCGTGTTCACCGTCCCCGAAGAGGTCGCGGTGATCGCGTACCACAACAAAGCGGTGGTCTACCGCATCCTCTTCCGCGCCACCGCCGAGACCCTCCGCACCATCGCCGCCGACCCCCAGCACTTGGGCGCCGCGATCGGATTCTTCGCCGTGCTCCACACGTGGGGACAGACGCTCGTCCATCATCCCCATCTGCACGGCGTGGTCCCGGGCGGCGGCCTCTCGATCGACGGCACGCGCTGGGTCTCGTGTCGACCGGGTTTCTTCCTGCCGGTACGGGTCCTGTCGCGCCTGTTTCGTCGCCTCTTCTTGGAGGCGCTCCAAGAAGCCTTCGACGCCGGCACCCTCCGCTTCGGCGCGTCGCTCGACGCACTGCGCGATCGAACGGCCTTTCTCCGGCACCTCGCGCCCGCCCGAGGCGCGGAAGGGGTCGTGTCCGCGAAGCCGCCCTTCGCGGGACCCCAGCAGGTCCTGGACTACGTCGGTCGCTACACGCACCGCGTCGCCATCTCCAATGCCCGGCTGCTCGACATGGAGGGTGGACAGGTGAGGTTCCGCTATAAGAATAATCGCGAGGACAACCCCCAGGAGAAAACGATGACGCTCCCCGAGGGCGAATGCATTCGGCGGTTTCTCCTCCACGTGCTGCCGGCCGGATTCCACCGCATTCGGTACTACGGCTTGCTCGGCAATCGCTACCGGCAGGAGAACTTGGCCCGCTGCCGGCAGCTGCTCGGCACGACCTCGCCGGAGACGCGCGGGTCCGCGGT
>JBDUCG010000290.1:0-2840 GCA_040003565.1 Chloroflexota bacterium
TGCGCGAGCGGACCGCGGGCCGGACGGTCCTCGTTTTCCAGCCCGTGATGGCCGGGGCCTAACGCCCCCCGAACGTATCGCGTGTGATGGTGCGGGCTCCACGCACCGGTAACCTGTCACAGGATGAACGATCCACAGGGCTATCGCTTCGAGCGCATCGAGCCGTCCGAGCTGTCGCCGGACGAGCTTCGACCGGCGGCCGAGCTCTACCAGGCACTGCAGCGCGAACGCACGCCGGAAGATCCGCCCATCCCCCTCGAGCCGATCCTTCGCCGCCTGCGCGCTGTCGTTCCCGGGCAGTGGCATGCGGTCTTCGGCGCGCGTGCCGCTGACGGCACCCTCGCGGGCTACGGCGTCGTGAACCGCTCGCTGAACGAGCCCGAGAATGCGCATCTCCGCTGGACGGAGTTGGCGGTCCTCCCAGAGCACCGTCGCAGAGGCGTCGGCCGCGCGCTCATGCGCCGCCTCGTCGACGCAGTCTCCGATCAAGGCGACGACGTCGTGTTCATGGGGCAGGCGATCGATCGCATCCCGGCTGGTGAGAAGTTCGCGCGCGCTGTCGGCGCGACACCGGGGCTCGACATGAAGACCAACCAGCTCGACCTGTCTAACGTCGATCGCGCGAAGGTGGACGAGTGGGCGGCGATCGCACCGAGCGGCTACCGGATGGAGCGGATCGACGAAGCCGTTCCCGCCGCGCTGGTCCGTCCGTACATCGAAGCGTCGAATGGCATGAACGACGCCCCGCGCGGCGAGCTGAAGATGGCCGACTGGAAGCTCACCGAAGAGCAGATCCGCGAGCGGGAGTCGTGGCTCCGACAGACTGGCGCCATTCGGTGGCTGATCGTCGCCGTGCACGAGGCGACGGGCGATGGCGCCGGCTACACCGAGGTCTCGTACGACCCGGCGAGCCCGCACGTCATCTGGCAGCAGGGCACCGCCGTGATCGACGCGCACCGCGGGCACCGGCTCGGCGTGTGGATGAAGGCCGCGATGCTGCAGCGCATCCTCGCTGAGTGGACGAAGGCGCGGTTCATCCGCACCGGCAACGCGAACACGAATGCGCAGATGCTCGCGATCAACACGCAGCTGGGCTTTCGCCAGGCGTGGTCGGCCTGTCTGTGGCAGATCCCGATCGCGGACGCGCGGAGAGCCGTCGGTCTCGAGCGTGCCGGAGCGAACGCCTAGCAAGCGGGCTCGCGCGCGCCGTGTGCCACACTCGTTGGCATCGCGTCAGTTTCGGGGAGGGCACGCCATGGCCATTGCCACACGCCGTCAGCCGCGCATTCCACTCGAGGAGCTGTGCCGGCTTCCATCGTTCTATCTGCCGTCGGTCTCGTGGAAGGGCGACCGGGTCGCGTTCTACTGGGATAAGACCGGCAGCATGGAGCTCCATGTCATGAACCTCGCGACGCGTGAAACGCGACAGGTGAGCCACGGCGAGGTCCCCAAGGCGCTGCGGGCCGGTTTCGCATGGGACCGCGCTGACCGCGGCATCGTGTTCGCGAAGGACACCGGCGGGACGGAGCAGCACGACCTCTACCGGATCGACGTCGACAGCGGCGCGGTCACGCAGCTCACCAGCGATCCGACGGCGCAGGAATACGTCGCGCAGTTCAGCCCCGACGACGCGTGGATCACCGTGCTCACGAACAAGCGGCATCCCGCCGCGCCCGACCGCCCCGGTCAGCTCAACCTCTGGAAGATGCGCGCGGATGGCTCGGAGTACGCGCCGCTGACGAACTATGCCTTCCCCGTGTTCGGCGGGCAGTGGAGCCCGGATGGCGAGTGGATCGCGTACGCGACCAACGAGGACCCGAGCGAGCTCAAGAACGCGGACGCGCATGTCGTGCGCGCCGACGGGACCGGAGCGCGCAAGGTGCTGTCGGTCAAGAAGGGCTCGAAGGACACGATCGCGGACTGGCACCCCGATGGGAAACGGCTCGCGGTCACGAGTGATGCGTCCGGTCAGAACCGAGCAGGCATCCTCGACCTCGCGAGCGGTGAGGTCCGCTGGCTCGGAAAGGACAACGTCGAAGAGCACGCCGTCCGCTTCTCGAAGGACGGCCGGCTTCTCGCGGCGATCCGCAACTTCGAATCGTCGGTGCGTCCGATCGTCTACGACGTCGAGACCGGCGCGCCGCGCGAGCTGAAGCTTCCCGACGGATTCGCGGTCGGCGCCTCATTCTTCGACGCGGATCGCAAGCTGCTTGTGACCTTCAGCTCCGACACCATGCGCAGCAGCCTCGTCTCGTACGACCTCGCGACCGACACCTACGAGACACTGCTTGCCGCCGAGTACGGCAACATCGACCGCTCCCTGTTCGTCGAAGCGAAGCACGTCTATTACACGACGTTCGACGGACGGAAGGTCCCGGCACTGCTGTACGCCCCGCGCGACCTCGCGCCCGGCGAGCGTCTGCCCGCGATCGTCCACGTGCACGGCGGGCCGACCGCGCAGTGGTTCCGTCAATTTGACCCGTTCGCGCAGTTCCTCGTCGACCGCGGACTCGTCGTCATCGAGCCGAACATCCGTGGCAGTACCGGCTACGGCGTCGAATACCGCGACGCCGCGATCAAGGACTGGGGCGGCGCCGATCTCGAGGATGTCGCCGCGGCCGCCGACCACCTGAAGACGCTGCCCTACGTCGACGCGGACCGCCTCGTCGTGTTCGGCGGGAGCTACGGCGGATTCATGACCTTCATCGCCGCCACGAAGAAGCCGGACATCTGGCGCGCGGCGGTCGCATGGGTCGGGATCAGCGACCTCCACCGCCTGTACGACAAGAGCATGGAGCACTTCAAGTACTACTTCCGCGAGCAGATGGGCGATCCCGAGA
>JBDUCG010000291.1:0-2836 GCA_040003565.1 Chloroflexota bacterium
GCCGCAGGAAGCGATCAGGACGACGGTGAGACTGAACGAAGCGCAGTGCCGCGCGGCCGATGTCACGACCGCGTCAGGCGCGAGCGCCCACCCACGGTGAATCCGCGAGCCAGGTCTCGGTCGCGTGGTCGGCGATCGGCTCCGCGATGAAGAAGCCCTGCGCGAGGTCGCAACCCATGCCCTTCAGCACGTCGAGCGTCGCGGAATCCTCGACGCCCTCGGCGATCACGCGCAGGTCGAGGGCGTGCGCGAGCTCGATGGTGGCGCGCACGATCGCGACGCTCGATGCCTCCGTGGTCAACCTCCGGATGAACGAACGATCGATCTTGCAGGCCTGGATCGGGAGGCGGTGAAGATAGGCGAGCGACGACGAGCCGGTGCCGAAGTCGTCGATCGCGATCTGTACGCCGATGTCACGGAGTCGCTCGAGGCAGGTGAGGATCCGCTCCGGCTCGCTCATGACGCCGCTCTCGGTCACCTCGAGGTGCAGGCAATCGGGCGTCACGCCTGACTCTTCGACAGCGGCGCGCACGCGATCGGGGAACGTGGGATCCGAAAGATCGGAGACGGCCATGTTGACCGCGATCGAGATACCGCGTGCCTCCCAGCTGCGTGCCTTGCTGAGGGCGGCCTTCAGCGCCCACGACGAGAGCTGCGGCATCACCCCGGCGCGCTCCGCGAGGGCGATGAAGTCGACGGGCGGGACGAGCCCGAGTCGCGGATGATTCCAGCGCGCGAGCGCCTCCATCATGCTGACGCGCTGCGTTCTGAGATCGATCACCGGCTGGTAGTGAAGATGCAGCTCGCCGCGGTCGAGGGCGTCGCGGAGGTCCGACGCGAGGCCGAGGCGCGCCGCGCCCTCCAGATCGCTGCCCTCTTCATAAAGCGCGACGCCGGTGCCGTGGCGCTTCGCGGTGTACATCGCGATGTCCGCGCGCCGGAGCAGCGTGAGCGGATCCTCGCCGTGCGCGGGAAAGAGCGAGATGCCCACGCTCGACGCGACCGGCATCCGCACGCCCTCGATGGAGATCGGCGCTTCGAGGGATGCTCGCAGCTTCTTCGCCCCGATGACCGCTCCCGCGACGTCCGTGTCCGGCAGCAGCACCGCGAATTCGTCGCCACCGAGCCGTGCCACGGTGTCGGACTCGCGCAGGCCATCGCGCAGGCGTATCGACACCTCCTGCAGGAGGATGTCGCCGACATGGTGCCCATAGGCGTCGTTGACGTCCTTGAAGCCGTCGAGATCCATGAGCAGCAGCGCGACCGACGCATTCGTGCGCCTCGCGAGGGCGAACGCCTGCTCGGCGCGGTCATACAGGAGTAGACGGTTCGGCAGACCGGTGAGCGCGTCGTGCATCGCGAGACGGCGCAGCTGCTGGTCGACCTGGCGGTGCTCGCTGATGTCGCGGAGGAACGCGCTGAACGCCGGGCCATCGGCGGTGCCGATCGGTGCGACGTTGAGCTCTACGGGGAACATCATGCCGTTCTTCCGTAGCGCTTCCATCTCGACCCTGCGGCGGAGCATCGGGCCGTCGCCGGTCTTCAGGTAATGCCGGATGCCCTGCCGGTGCGCTTCGCGGAATGCCGGCGGAACGATCGTTTCCGCGAGCTCCTTGCCGACGATCTCGTCGTGGCGCCATCCGAACATCGCCTCGGCCTGAGCGTTCCAGCGCGTGATGCGCCCGTCGGCATCCATCACGATGTGCGCGTCGAGCGCCGCGTCGAGCATGTCGCGCAGCTGACGGTCGGACGCGTCGGCGCGTTCCGTCGCGCGCTGCGAGGCGATGCGCATGAGCGCAGCCTCGAAGACCGGCGCGACCTGGTCCGCGAACAGCGCGAGCAGCTGGACCTCGGGCTTGCTATAGCGGCGTGACGCGCGGGAGTAGATCGCGAGGGCTCCGACGGGGGAGTCCTGGAGCACCAGCGGGACCGCCACGCCGCTGCCCACCGCCACCGCTGACGACACCTGGTGTTCCCACCGCGCGTAGTCCTCGACCACGATCGGCGCGGCGGTCGAGAACGCCAGGCCGACAGCACCTTCGCCGCTCGCGAGATCGCCGGCGCGGCCGGCGCGATCGGGCCGCGTGTCGGCGAGCAGCTCGAGGCTGGCGCGGTCTGCGTTCCACCAGCGCACCACCGCCTCGTCGCAGTCCAGAAGGCGGCAGGCCTGCGTCGCGGCGACGAGCGCGATCTCCGACGCGGTGTGCGCATGCATCGCGACCAATGCGACCTCGCGCATCGCGTCGAGCAGCCGGCGCGGGCTGACCGCGCCGCCGGCCGGCGTCGCCTCGTCGGGCTGGCTGCGATCAGCGGTCTGGCTCATCCCATCTCCACCCACTGGTCCGAGGGCGGAAATGCTGCGCCAGGGGGCTGCTAAAGGGTAGACCTGCTGAACAGAGCGAGACCGAAGCGCGACCGCGGCCCCTAGGCTAGCCGCGTGAACGTCGCGATCGCGTTCGGCGCGGGGGTCCTGTCGTTCCTCTCGCCGTGCGTACTGCCGCTCGTGCCCGCCTTTCTCGTGAACATGGCCGGCGAGGCCGCGCTCGCGGGAACGCAGCGCACGCGCACCGTCGCGCATGCCCTCGCGTTCGTCATCGGGTTCAGCGTCGTCTTCACGCTGCTGTGGGTGGTCATCGCGCTGGTCGGCGCGCTCGCGGGCGAGCTCGTGTACTGGCTGCAGCGCCTGGGCGGCATCCTCCTGATCGTCCTGGGGATGCACATGGTCGGTCTCATCACGATCCCGTTCCTCATGCGCGAGCTCGATCTCCGTCTCGAGGGGAACACCACCGGTCTGCCGCGCTCGTTCCTCATCGGCCTCGCGTTCGGCGTCGGCTTC
>JBDUCG010000292.1:0-2820 GCA_040003565.1 Chloroflexota bacterium
ACATCGACCATCGAGACGGCTTCGTCGGCGACGATGACACGCGGGTCCACCGTGAGCGCGCGCGCGATCGCGACGCGCTGCCGCTGCCCGCCCGAGAGCTGGTGCGGGTATTTCACCAGGAACTGGTCCGGGGGTGTGAGCCCGACGGTGTCCAGGAGCTCGCGCACCCGCTCCCTGGTCGCGCGATCTCCCTTGGCCTTCTTGTGATGTTGGATCGGCGCCGCGAGCGTCTGGTACACGGTCCGGGTCGGATTCAACGACGCGTATGGATCCTGGTGGACGAGCTGCACCGCGCGTCGGAAGGACGAAAGTTCCTCGCCCTTCTTCTTCCACACATCGTTGCCTTCGAACAGCAGCCGGCCGCTCGTCGGCCGGAGGATCCCAGCGAGCATCCGACCGGTCGTCGTCTTTCCGCAGCCGCTCTCCCCGACGATACAGAGAGCCTCGCTGCGAGCGATCGCCAGCGAGAGTTGATCGACCGCGGTGATGATCCCGCCCGCGACCTTGAAGGTGCGGCCGACGGCATCGAGCTCGATGAGGGGGGTAGCCGCGGCCGTCGTCATCCGACCTTCTCAGCCACGGGGATCTCGGTGCTGCCGACCTGTTCGGCGACCGTCTGCCAGCGGATGCAGCGCGCATCATGTCCCGGCGTATCGACCGGCACGAGCTCCGGCTCACGTTCGCTGCACGCAGCGATCGCCAGCGGACACCGGGCGGCGTAGGTGCAGCCTGGCGGGAGGCTGATGAGGTCGGGTGGCGAGCCGGGGATCGACGCCACCGCGCCCATCGCGCCCGAGACCTTCGGCACGGCTTTGAGCAGGCCGACCGAGTAAGGGTGGCGTGGGCGGTAGAAGAGGTCGGTGACCGACGCACGCTCGACGACGGTGCCGGCGTACATGGTGATCATCCGGTCCGCGAGCTCGGCCGCGATCGAAAGATCGTGTGAAATGAAGATCATCGAGAAGCCCAGCGTCTCCTTCAGCTGGCCGAGCAGGTCGATGATCGAGCGCTGGGTGAGGATGTCGAGCGCGGTCGTCGGCTCGTCGAGGATCACGAGCTGTGGCTTCAGCAGCAGGCTGAGCGCGATGAGGACGCGTTGCTTGGTGCCTCCGGAGAGCTCGTGCGGGTACGAGTTGAGCACGCGCTTGGGGTCGAGGCGGACGAGCTCCAGGAGCTCTTCGGCGCGCGCGTGTACCACCTTGGTGTCGCGCATCCCATGCGCCCGCGCTGTGTCCGCGAACTGCTCCCAGATATTGATCACCGGATTGAATGAGTTGAGCGCGGCCTGGAAGACCATCGCGCAATCACGCCACCGGAACTGACGGAGCTCGTCCTCGGGCAGCGTGCGGATGTCGACCGTTCCCTGCTCGGTGGTGAACAGGATCTGACCTTTGGTGATGCGCGTGGCCCGGGGCGAGAGTCGGATGAGGCTGATGGCGAGCGTCGTCTTGCCCGAGCCGCTTTCGCCGATGATCGCGACGGTCTCGCCCTTCGCGATGTCGAAGGAGACGTCGCGCACCGCATGCACCGGCCCCTTCCGGGTCCGGTAGTCGATCGAGAGGTCGCGGACCGAGAGGATCGGCGTCACGAGGACCGCAGGCGCGGGTTGAAGATGTCCTCCAGGGCATTCACGAAGAGCACCAACGAGAGTTGCAACAGGATGATCGCCAGGATCGGGCTGAACACGAACCAGAACGCGTCGCGGAAGTAGAAGGCGCCCTGGCTGTTGGCGAAGTACAGCATCAACGCCCAGTTCTTCCCCGAGAACGGAACGAGGCCAAGCACGATCAGCGCGACCTGCGCGTAGATCGCGCCGGTCATGCCCTGCACGAAGTGGATCACGATGTAGCTGCGCATATTTGGCAGGATCTCGCGGAACACGATGTGGAGTATTCCGAGGTCAAGCGAGCGTGCCGCTTCGACGTAATCCCGTTCCTTGAGCGTGAGGACCTGGGCGCGGACCTGTCGCATCAGCCCGGCCCAGCCGAGCAGCGAGAGGACCAGGGCGAGCGCCAGAAAATTCGTCGGCCGTGCGAGTGCCGAGATCACGATGAGGACGATCAGCTGTGGGACCGTGAGCAGGATGTCGGCGATACCGACGAGGAGCGCGTCGATCTTGCCGCCGACGACAGCTGAGATCGAGCCGACGGTCATGGCGATGAGGGTCGTGATGCCCGCGGTGACCAGCGCGACGCTCAGGATCTCGCGGCCGCCCTGCACGATCTGGTTCAACACATCGCGCCCGCCGTTGTCCGTACCGAGGAAATGCAGCAGCGAGGGCGTCTGGTAGATCTCGTCCGTATTGCCCTGTTCCTGCGCCGGAACGAAGATCGGTACGACGAACGCGAGCAGCAGAAAGAACACGATGCCGGTGAAGCCGATGAGACCCGATGGCCGCCGCGAGAGGAGCCGCAGGAACTCGACGCCACCCGCGACGAAACCAGGCACGGCGAACCGTCGGCGCTCCGGCAGCGCGGCAGCCGTCATCGGCCGCTGGCTCCGCCAGCCCGCCCGATCCGTGGGTCGAGCTTCGTGTAGAGCACGTCGGCGAGCAGATTCGCGAGGACCACCGCGATCGTGACGATGACGAAGATCCCCTCCATGACCGGATAGTCGCGCTGGAGGATCGCGGCCTGCAGTCGCAGGCCAACGCCCTGGTACACGAAGTACTGCTCGATGAGGATCGAGCCGCCGATCGCATACGCCGCGGTGATCGCAAGCTGGGTCACGAGTGGTAACACCGCGTTGCGCCCGACGTAGGCGGTCATGATCCGGCCGTCAGAGAGCCCGCGCGCCCGCGCTGCGTTGACGTAGTCCTAC
>JBDUCG010000293.1:0-2800 GCA_040003565.1 Chloroflexota bacterium
GGTATCTCTTCCGCGCGCTCAAGACCTGAGGCCCGTAACCTTTCGGCGCGGATCTGTCTGATCCACGTAGGAGGCCCACATGGACGATGCCGGCCGTGTTGCCCGCTGCCCGCGCTGCGGCGCCGAATGGCTCGCTGATACGCCAGAAGGCTTGTGTCCCGCGTGTTTGATGGCGGGAGTGGTAGGACCTTCTTCGGCGTTGACCGACAGCGAGATGACGACGCTCTCGCCGGGCGGCGGGTCGTCGAGCACGCTCCAGGCAGGGCCGCGGCTCGTGCCGGGCCAGGTGTTCGGTCCGTATCGCATCGGTCGCCTGCTCGGGCGCGGCGGAATGGGCGAAGTCTCAGAACTCAGTGAACGCACCGGATAGTGGATCGGCTCCCAGTTTAATTGGCGGCCAATTCGAACGTGAGGATGGGCCCATCGCCGAAGAGCCGACCGTTCATCCCGTTGATCTCCTCGAGCATGGCCGCCACCGCGCGCCGGACCCGCGGCTGGTCCGGCGGTCGCAGCACGACTCGGAGGCGGTCCGGTCCCGCCATCGTGACGTGCCCGGACAGCTGCAGGACCGACCGAAAGATCGTGAGCCAGTCGCGCGGGTCGTTGTAGTGGCGGAAGAAGCGGCGCCCCAACCAGCGCTCGGCATTGTAGGTGGCGATTTTGATGGCGTTCACCAGATTGCGACGATCCGCGTTGATGGTCGCGCGGGCGGCGGACCCGGTCAGGGTCGGCGCGGCGACCTTCGCGGGCGTCTGCTTCCAACGACGTTCGAGCCGCGCGATGCGCGCGGCCAACGTCGCAATGTCCCGCTGGAGGGTGCGGGTCGCCGCCGTCACGCCGGCGCCCGCATGCGCGCGGGGGGCCGTCGCCAACGCCCGTCCCAGGTCGGCCTCTTTGAGCACGAGGTCGGTTTGCAGGGTGGTGATCTGCGCGCGTACCTGCGCCCGGCGCGGGTTAGCGAACTGCCGCGTGTCCGGATGCGTGGTGGCGTCGTGTTGAATCAATTGCTCGACGCCATAGTGGGCCGACAGATATTTGAAGCTGTTTTCTTGCCGCCAGCGCAGGCGCAGGAGGTGGACCACTTTCGCCGCTGGCAGATCGGCGCGATTGGTCAGGATCGGCACCTGCGCGTCCGCGTCTGCGACGACGAGCGTGCGCACCAGCCCGGCGCCTCGGATCCGCGTGCCCTTTTCCAAGATGCGATAGACCCACCGCGCCGGGCCCCGAATTCCGGCGGGGTCGGTGACCGCCCACCAGCGGCGGACAAACGCGGTCGCGGGAAAGCGGCGCCGGGCCGATCGGCCCTTCAAATACGTGATGAATCCGATCTGCTGATCCGTGAGGCTTTTGAACAACGGGCCACTGTAGCCCCCGCGGTCAAAGATCAGCAGGATGGATTGATCCGGCGGCGTGACGGCTCGAATCTCCGCCAGGATCTGCGGCGCCACGGTGACCAACTGATCATTGAAGGGGCGGTTGATGAAGAACAGCGCGCGCCCCGTCGCATCATGCACGTAGTGATCGATCTGGCCGGGTTCGACCAGGCGGCGCTTGGCATTCCAGGCCTTGGGGAGCGGACGCGTCCCGCTATACGGACAGAAATGCCCATCGAGATAGTAGGCCCCTTCCCAGACGGGCTCCAGGTGCACCCACGCTTCCACCAACTGGCGCATCACACGCGCCGAGTCCACGCTGGCGGCGAGCACGCGGAGCCGCGTGCGCAGCGTTTGCACCGTGGGGACGACGGGCAGACCCAGCACCTGCCCGAAATCGCGGCGCAGCGCCGTCTTGAACCCCTCGATGGATCGCAGGCGCAGCGCGAAGCCCATGGCGACAATCCCCACGACCTGCGTGACGCGGAGCGCCGTCCGCCCCACCGCGGCGCCGATGGTGTGGAACACGGTCCACAGTCCCAAGTGGCTCAGGGCGACATGGAGCAACATCGCGCCCGCGTAGCGCGTCTCGCCCTCGGGCCACTTCCCGTGCGGCGACGGCGCGGCGGCTTCGCCCTCGGTCTCCGTCGCGCCGGTCGTCGCGGCCGGATCCGGCGCCGGCAGATCCAGCTGCGTCGTCGGCTCGCGCCGGAGGATCCGCCGCACCGTCTGCGATGAAATCTCGGTCGACCCCGCCACGTGCCGCGCGATCGCGTCGACCGACAGCCCCTGCGCGCCTAACGCGCGCACCTGCGTGGTCAGACGGGCCGTGACTTTGCTGGGGCCTTTCGGGCCCCGGCGCGTCGCCAGGAGCGCCGCCGAGCCCGTGCGTCGATAGCGGCTGCGCAACTGACTGACGTACACCGGCGTGACCCCGAACTGGCGCGCGACCTCTTGCCCGGGCACGCGGCCGGCTTCGGCCAACTGCACCATCACGTGCCGGCGCGCCGTGACATCCGCCACGTCGTACTGGGCGATCGGCGTCGCCCCGATGTGGACCACTTCGATCGCGCCCGCACGGGTCACCTGCAGCGGCGGCGGGAAGTGAAACGAGGACTCATGGTCGGCGAGGACGGCGCAGTCCATGGCCGTCAGCATACACTGAAATCACGTGATGATTAAACTAAATTATGTCACATCGCAACAGCGAAAATCTCCATGATCCATGCCGTTCTTGAAACCTCAGATCTCGTTCACTGAGTTCTGAGCCTAGGTCGTAGGAGCGGCGAGAAGGCCCGGAGCAGCGTTCGCTCGACTGCCTGGCAGTTGACTTGATGTTTCATTGAGCCATAATCAGCGCCGTGCGATCCCAGGCGACTGCGCTCATTGGCGCCGTCGCTGAGGGTCAGGCACGAGCCGGGCAGTGC
>JBDUCG010000294.1:0-2785 GCA_040003565.1 Chloroflexota bacterium
TCGCATATGCGCCGAGCTTCTGCACCTCGTTCTCGATGCGCTCGGTATCAGGTCCCAGCGCGAACGCGAGCGCGTCCATCGCCTCGGGCTGCAGCGCGACGTTGTGCAGGCGGGCGCGCGCGCCGATCCAGCCCTTCACCTCGAACGGCGCGAGCCGCTCGACGCGTTGCACCCGTCCGCCGATCTCCTGCACGGCGTCGGGCAGCGGGAGGTCGGCGGCCACGCCGGTCTTTGCGCGGCCGCGCGCGCGGCCACGGCCGGCCTTCAGCGCCTCGACCGACACGAGCACGAGAGCGGATTCCGCCGGGAATGACGTCAGGAATTCCGCGTTCGTCAGCGCCTCGGCATGCTCCACGAGAACGACCTGCCGCTCGTCGACCGCCGCGAAGAGGCCCTGCGACTGGCCCGCCATCGTGATGGCGTCGATCGGATCGGACCGCGCGTCGATCCGCGTCAGCCCGAGCGCGCCGCCGAGACGCGGCGACGGCCGGACCGCGAGGTCATTCGGCTCCCCCGCGCCGCCGGCGAGCAGCGATTCGACGAGCTCACCGACTCGCAGGCGCGTACGGAACGGATCCTCGCCGTGGAGGAGGAAGACCATTCGCGTGGGCGCGGACCACGAGGCCTGGGCCATCGAGAGAGACCTCCACCGTCCCGTCGCGATCGGTCCGGAACGTCGTGATCCCACTCAGGGCCGCGAGCGTCTCCGGCGTGGGATGACCATACCGGTTCCCGGCGCCGACCGAGATGAGCGCGAGCTCGGGGTGCACCGCTTGAACGAGCGTGACGCCGTGCGGCGTCGCGGCACCGTGGTGCGGCGGCACGTAGACGCGCGACCGCAGACCTTCCGGATGCAGCAATAGGTCCGCCAGGGCCTCGTCGGTCGCGTCGCCCATGAACAGCGCCGAGAAACGGCCCAGCTCCACGTGGAGCACGAGCGAGGGCGTGTCGACGCGCGGATCCTCCTCCGGCGACAGCACGGAGATCATCGCCGCGCCGACACGCAGGCGCTGACCCGCGCGCACGGCGTGCCGCACGGCATGCGCGCGCGCGATACCGGCGGCCCAGAGATCCGCGAGCGGACCCGGATTGAGGCCGACCGGCTCGAGCGTCATGCCGACCTCGTAGCGATCGAGAGCCGCGATGAGACCCGCGGCGTGATCGAGATGCGCGTGCGTGAGGGCGATGACATCGATGCGGCGGCGCCACGGCGGCAGGCTCGCGCCCAGCTCCTCGATGAGACGCGCCGGATCCGGGCCGCCGTCGATGAGCACCGTGGCGCCGGCCACCTCAACGAGGTACGCGTCGCCCTGCCCGACATCGAGCGCGCGTATTCGCACTTCCGGATCCGCGCTCGGCCACACGAGGACGGCTGCGGCGATGAGCGCGGGCAGTGCCAGCAGCGCGCCGCGTGGTGCGCGCGGCGGCAGCGACGCGGCAGAGGGGGCCGGCCATGCGATATGCGGGACGCGCAGGCGACCGCCCAGCAGGGGACCGAGACGCACCGCCGCGACGAGCGCGAACGCGACCGCGACGCCGGTGAGCGGACCGGACGGCACGCTCACCGCGGCGAGCGGCAGGGCCGCGAAGGTCTCGACGACGACGCGCAGCGCGAGCGCGCAGCCATAGGCGACCAGCGCGATCGGCCGCGCCAGATCGAGCGACAGCGCGCCGGCCACGCTCGTCGCTGCTCCGGCGAGCATCAGCGGCGGGAACAGCGGGACCGCGACGACGTTCGCGATCGGCGAAACCATCGACACGCGTCCGAACGCGGCGGCCACGATGGGCAGGGTCGGAGCGCTCGCGGCGAGGGTCGTCGCAAGTCCCTCGCGCAGCGCTCCGGGAAACGCGGAGAAACGCGCCGCAAGAGGCGCCTGCCACAGCACCAGACCCGCCGTCGCGGCGGCCGAGAGCAGGAAGCCGAGGTCGGCAATGGCTGCGGGGTCGGCGAACAGCATCGCGGTGACCGCGACGCAGAGAGCGTTCGCGGTCGCGGCGCGCCGCCCCGACGCGAGACCAAGGGACGCGACCGAGGCCATCAGCGCCGCGCGCATGACGCTCGCGGCCAGCCCCACGAGCAGGCTGTACATGACGATCGCCGCGACGGTCGCGATCGCGCGCGGGGTCGGGCGTACGCGTCCGCGGAGCGCGAGCGCGACCGCGGCACCGACGAGCGTCATGTTGAAGCCGGAGATCGCGAGCAGATGCGTCGTGCCGCTCAGCGCGAACGCATCGGCGAGATGGCGCGAGATGCTCGCGCGCTCGCCGAGCACGATGCCGAGCAGGATGCCGCTCTCGGGCTCGGGCACGAGCATGCGCAGCGGGCGCGCGAGATCCGCGCGGACGGAGTCCAGCGACACGAGCTGCGCCAGATCGAGGCCGGGCACTGGGCCGAGGACCAGACGCAGCGCGACGCCGGTCGCCGAGGCGCAGGCGCACGCCCACAGCGATCGACGGGGGCCATCGGTGCTCGCGAGCGCGAGCGCGGCGCAGGCGATCGCGATCACGACCCCGGCGGCCAGCGCCAGCGGCGTCGACGCGCGCGCGATGGCGGCGATCAGCGTCGCGACGAGCGCGGCCGGCAGCAGCGGCGCGAAGAGGACGGCACTCATGTTCGCTACCGGGTCGTGACGAGATCGCGGATGTCCGAAAGCACCCGCGCCGTCACCAGGCCTCGCGTCTGCAGCTCCTCGACCTTGGTGAACGCCTTCTGCTCGCGTGCGCGGACGATGCGCGCCGCCGTGCTCGGACCGATGCCGGGCAAGGACTCGAGCTCCGCGGCTGT
>JBDUCG010000295.1:0-2779 GCA_040003565.1 Chloroflexota bacterium
GTCGGGCGGGAGTCCCCTGAGCAGCGCCTCGAGCTCGTCGCTCTGCTGCATTCACGTAAGAGCATATCGAGGCCGCCGTAGCATCCCGCCGGTGAGCCAAAAGGCGAGCGAAGCTTCGGTCGCGCTCGACATCACCGACCGCGAGGCGATCGCTCAGTTTCGCAGCGCGCTCGCTTCGGCGAAGTACGACGTCGAGCACATGCGACCGCTGCTGCGCGCAGAGAGCAACAACATCACGCCACGTCCGACGGACATTCCGATCATCGTTCGGATGTTGCCGAAGGGCGAACGGCTCGCGTCGCTCCTGCGGCTGTTCCTACTGGGTCTCGCCGTGCCGCGGTCCGAAGCCCGGGCGGCGCTGGCACCGCTCAGCGTCGAGCGCGCGCTACGCCTTGGCGTCATCCGCCGATCGAGCGGAGGCATCGAGTCGGCGGTGCGTATCCTCCCCGCCGGCGACGTCCTCATCGCCTGTGATCGCAAGCCGGAGGGCTCGCCCGATCTCTCCGCTGACCACGTGATGGGCGTCGCAAGCTCGTCGATCCTGCTCGCAAGCCTCACCGTCCGCCGCACGATCGCGCGCGCACTCGATGTCGGATCCGGCGGCGGCATCCAATCCATCCTCGCGGCACGGCACGCGGAACGGGTCATCGCATGCGACATCAATCCGCGCGCGCTGAACTTCACGGCGTTCAACGCGCTGCTCAACGGCCTCGACAATGTCGAATGTCGGGCGGGGAGCTTCTTTGAGCCTGTGGCGGGTGAGCGTTTCGAGCTGATCGTCTCGAATCCGCCGTTCGTCATCTCACCGGAGAGCGCGATGATCTTCCGGGATAGCGGCATGCGCGGCGATGACGTGAGCCGGATGGTCGTACGCGAGGCCGCCGAGCATCTGACGGAAGGCGGCCTCGCCTTCATCCTGGTGAGCTGGGGCATCGGCAAGGGAGAGCAGTGGCAGGACCGGCTGCGGCCATGGGTCGCGGATCTCCCATGCGACATCTGGATCCTTCACCATTCGGGCGAAGTGCCTCTGCTATACGCGGCGAGCTGGAACTCCCCGATCCAGTCGAGGGCGCAGGACTTCGGCGCCGCCTTGGACCACTGGATGGCATACCTGGCCGAGCTCGGTTTCGCCGCGGTGGGCTACGGCGCGATCATTCTTCGGAGACGGAGTGCGGCCACGAACTGGGTCCGCTTCGACGACCTTGGTGGCCAGAGCGAGCCCGCGTCAGGCACGCAGATCGCCGACCTGATCGACGCCCAAGACTTCATCGTCGGATTGAAGGACGACCGTTCCCTGCTCGATGCCCGCCTCGCCGTCGCCCCTGAGCACAGGCTCGAGCAGATCCTCCGCTACCGCGACGGCAGCTTCACAGTCGACACGGCGTCGCTCCGTCTCGAGTCGGGCCTCCGCTTCGCAACTGGGCTGGACGCCTTTTCGGCACACCTGCTCTCCCGCTTAGAGGGACGCACACTCGGCGAGGCGATCCGCGAAACGGCCGAGCTGTTCCCCTCGGACGGGATCCCTTATTCGGAATTCGAGTCATCCGCGCTGCAACTCGTAAAGCTGACCCTCGCGCTGGGCCTCGTGCGTCTTGTCAGGCAAGAGAGCGAGCGCTAGGTTTCTGCCGGCGGCCTGACGGCCAGCTGGAGGGGTGGCGATGTACGACCAACGAACGACCTCGCGACGCAGATTCTTAGGGACGGCGGCTGGCGCGACCGGCGTCGCGCTCGCGGCCTCGGCATGGAAGCCAGCTCAGGCCGCGGCGGCGATCCCAGATACCGGCCGCGGAACGCAGAGCCCGCTGGACCGGCGGACCACGTTCAGGTCGGGCGTCTTTCAGCTCAACCTGGAGGGGATCAACGCGGGCATCCTGAAGTCCGAGGACGGCGGCGACGCCTACGCGGAGGTCATCTCGGTCCGCCCGGGTGGCACCAGCACGTTCGCGAGCAAGAGCATCTCGAACTTCAAGTACGACAGGTTCGACGTGCAGCTCGGTTTCGGCATGAACAAGGCGATGTACGACTGGATCTCGGCGTCTTGGAAGATGCAAACCGACGGGAAAGACGGCTCGATCGTCACCGCTGACTCTTCTTCCCAGGCGCTGTCGGAGCGCAAGTTCTTCGACGCGCTGATCACCGAAACCGGCATCCCGGCGTGCGACGGCTCATCGAAGGAAGCCGCCTACCTCACGCTGCAATTCGCCCCCGAATACACGCAGGATCAGAAGGCGTCAGGTGCGATCGCGGCGAGTAAGCAGCAGAAGGCCTGGCTTTCGTCCAACTTCAAGCTTGAAATCGATGGGATCGACACCAGCAGGGTCGCCAAGGTCGATGCGTTCACGATCAAGCAGTCGATCATCACGAGCGAGATCGGTGACACTCGCCTCGCCACGCGGGAGCCCGCCAACTTGGAGTTCCCCAACCTCAAGATCACGATCGGGCAGGCTTCGGTCAGCTCGTGGGCGACCTGGTTCGACAACTTCGTGATCAAGGGGAACAACAGCTCGGACTACGAGAAGAGCGGAAGGCTCGTCTTCCTTTCGGCTGATCTGAAGACCGAGCTGGCCGAGATCAGGTTGTTCAACGTCGGTATCTACCGGCTCGATCCGGATCAGGAGGACCCGAGCAGCGCCGATAAGATCGCGCGCTTCACGGCCGAGCTATACGTCGAGCGGATGGAGTTCAACTGTCCGCCGGCACCGGTGATCACCTAACGCGCGCGCCCTAGCGAACCACCGCCGGCGCGAGCGCCGGCTCCTCGACGCGGACGGCGAGCTCC
>JBDUCG010000296.1:0-2778 GCA_040003565.1 Chloroflexota bacterium
GTTCGAATCCCCTCCGGGCTACCGCGGAAAGTCAGTCGCCTTCACGACCTTGCCGGTCCTGTCGAATGAGCGCCAGACACCGATCTGCTTACCGTGCTCGAACGAGCCGCTCCGCATGAGAGTTCCGTCGCGCCGATAGAACTTCCATGGACCATGCATCTTGTCGACGACCTTGGAGCCGCGGTAGCGAACATTTCCGTTGTCGTAGCGCTCGATCGCGCGCACGGGCTTGGCGGACGTCACCTCGAGAGAATAGCTAGGAGACCGCTGACAATCAGACTGACTGCCCGTACCAGCTGAGTACGCGCAGCGCACGTAGCGTGTTCCACCGACTGGGTCGGCCATCGCCCTCGTCGAGCGTGAAGTGGACCGCGCCGGAATGAGTGTTCTCCAGCAGCCACGTGCCATCGGGCTGCTGCTTGGATCGGAGCAGCTGGATCGCTTCGTCCACCCGCGGGTCCGGGCGATCCCCGGCTTCCTGGAAGTACTCGAGACCACGCAGCACGTCGTAGTGCCAGCGGGGCGGAAAGGAGAATTGCAGCCAGGCCGGGTCGACCACTTCGCCGGTGCTCTTGCGCCGGAACAGCTTTCGTTCCAGGAGGTACTCCTCACCGCGGCGTCGAGCCGCGATGGATCCCTCCGAGCGTCCGGTGGCGCGCTCGTGCGCCAACAGTCCTTCCAGAACGCGGATCGTGGTGTGGAACGAAGAGCGGACCGAACCGTTCTCCGCCTCGCAGTTCCACCCGCCGTCCTCGAGCTGCTCGCCCAGAAGCCTTGCGACCACGCCATCGACATCTTGATCGAAGTAGGCGCCGAGCACGACGACCATGCCGTTGATGCACGGCTCGACTTCGCCGCTAAAGAACGGCTGCCCGGCGTGCTCCCAGCGGGAGTGGTCTCTGACCAGCGCCACCGCCCGACGGACCTCGTCATGCCGTGGGTCGACCCTGAGGTCACGCAGCATCTCGAGGCTGTATGCCGTCGCGGTCCACGGCTGGCCTTCGTCGGTGATTCCGATGACGGCACCGTTCCGCCGGGGGAACAGCGCGCCTCCATCCCACTGGCCGTCCTCGCCCTGCAGGGCCAGCAGACGAGAGCCCCACCCCTCGGTCGCCACGCGCGCACGCTCCGCTGCCACGACCTCCGGTGGCGCATGGACAAGATCACGCAGTGCCTGCCACCGAATGGAAGGGTCGGAATCGAGCATCCAGTCCAGCACGCCCATCGGCTGAGATGGCATCGGGCGGTCAAACCCCTTCCTTGATGGCCGAGTTTAGTGTCGCGCGTGATTCAGTTCAGCGCGACGACGTCGCCAATCGGGCATGAAGCGGTCCATATAGGCCTTGAAGCGGTCGCCATGACCCGGCGCCAAGAGGTGGACCATTTCGTGGACCACGACGTACTCGAGACTTTCTGGTGATCTCTTGGCCAGCTCGCTGTTCAAACAGATCCGCCGCCGGCCGACGTTGCACGTGCCCCATCGTGTCTTCATGTGGCGGACGACCCACCTTGAGACAGTGACTTTGATCCGCGGCTCCCAGTGCGCAACGAGTCGCTCGATCTCGGCGCCCATCATCTCGTAGCCGGTCTGGGCGGTGATCAGCTCTCGTGGCGCTTCGCGTTCTTGCGCGGCGATCGCGGCCTGCTTGCGCCGGACCCAACCGATCCGAGAAATGACGAACGCGCGAACTGCGTCGTCGCTCAGACGCTGGGGCGCGGAGACCCTCACGCTCCCCGCGGGTTCGTACACGGTCAGATGCAGATGCTTGATCTTCTTGCGGATGACCTCGACGGGTGTTCCCAAGATCTCGATGCTGTTCCGTTCAGTGCACACTTGACGGCGAAGCTATCAGGCTTTCACGTACCTTCGTGGGGTCCAAATGAACGACCAGATCAGCATGCTTCAGCGCCATATCGAGCTCGCGCGCAAGATCTCCGCAGTCGCTCGCACGATGGGTCTCGCTGCCGACCCATCCACGGTGCAGGGGTTGCTCGTCATCCCGGGCGCGACGGCGATCGCCGAGGTGATGCCGTTCTGGCGTGCGGCGCTCGGGTATGAGCCTCGGATCGACAGCCCCAACGAGGACCTCGTCGATCCGCGCGGTCGCGGCGCACCGTTCTGGTTCGAGCAGATGAAAGAGCCTCGTAAGGACGGAGGAGGCGCGATCCACATCGTGATCTGGATCCCCTACGAGCAGGCGAAGGCGCGTATCGCGGCGGCGCTCGCCGCAGGTGGCCGAATGGTGCGCGATCAGTACGCGCCTGCATGGTGGACGCTCGCGGACGCGGCGGGCAACGAGGTCGACATCGCGACCACGACCGGTCGCGACTAAGTACCTCGGAGCCGGCGTCAGCGGACGAACTTGAGGGAGATCGAGTTCACGCAGTGTCGGGTGTTCTTCGGTGTCATCTGCTCACCTACAAAAACGTGACCGAGGTGGCCGCCGCACGCCGCGCACTCGATCTCGACCCGACTGCCATCCGGATCGGGTATCCGTCGTACGGCGCCTGCGATCTCCTGATCGAACGACGGCCAGCCGCAGCCAGAATGAAACTTCGCATCCGAGACGTAGAGCGGCGCTTCGCAACGTCGGCAGAGGTAGGTGCCCTCGACGAAGAAATCATCGTATTCGCCGGTGAAGGCCCGCTCCGTCCCCTTGTTCACGATGACGCGCGTCTCTTCCGGGGTGAGCTGGTTCAGCGATCGCATGATGGCCCCTCCCGTCCGGTCACTTGGTGCTCTTCGACTCCGCGTACACATAGGCGTTGACGCCCAGA
>JBDUCG010000297.1:0-2776 GCA_040003565.1 Chloroflexota bacterium
CGCGCATCATTCACGGCATGCTCGATCTCGAGACGCTCCGCGCCGCGCCGAAGGTGCTGCTACACGATCACCTCGACGGCGGGCTGCGGCCCGCGACCGTCGTCGAGCTCGCGCACGATCAGAAGTACGACGGCCTGCCCACGACCGACCCCGGCGAGCTCGCGCGGTGGTTCCACGCCAGCGCGGCGAGCGGCTCGCTCTCGCTCTATCTGCGCGGCTTCGCGCACACGATCGCGGTCATGCAGACGGAGGACGCGATCGAGCGCGTGGCGTATGAATGCGGCGAGGATCTCGCGCGCGACGGCGTCGTGTATGCCGAGATCCGCTACGCGCCCGTCTTCAGCACGCAGAGCGGCCTCAACCTCGAGCAGGTCGTCGACGCGGTGGTACGTGGATTCGAGCGCGCGGAAGGGCGCTACCCGATCATGCTTCGCCAGATCATCTGCGCGATGCGCGACCGCACCGACTCCCTCGAGATGGCCGAGCTCGCGGTCTCCTTCCGCGAGCGTGGCGTGGTCGGATTCGACATCGCCGGTGAAGAGGCCGGCCATCCCCCGAAGGCCCACCTCGAGGCCTTTCAGCTCTGCCGCCGCGAGAACTTCTCGATCACGATCCACGCCGGCGAGGCGTTCGGCCCGCGTTCGATCTGGCAGGCGCTGCAGTACTGCGGCGCGCATCGCATCGGACACGGTGTGCGCCTTATCGAAGACATGGCGATCGTCGACCCCGCCGGCGGGCCGAATGTGCGTGAAGCGACCGTCGTGAAGCTCGGGCCGCTCGCGGCGTACATCCGGGACAAGCGCATCCCGCTGGAGCTCTGCCCGTCGAGCAACGTGGACACCGGCGCGGTGCCATCGCTCGAGGAGCATCCGATCAGGCATTTCATCGAGCAGCGGTTCCGCGTCACCGTGAATACCGACAACCGGCTGATGTCGGACGTGACCCTGTCCGAGGAGTTCCGCCGTCTCTCGCGTGCGTTCGCCCTCACGCTCGCCGACGTCGAGAAGCTCACGCTCAACGCGATGAAGAGCGCATTCATCGGCTACGACGAACGGCTGGCGCTGATCTACGGCACGATCAAGCCGGGGTTCGCGAAGCTGCGCGGCGAGCCCGCGCTCGCCGGATACCGCCTCCCGCCGACTGCCTGATGAATCACCGTCATTCCCGATCGCTATTGGACTGCCATCGGTAAGAGCCAACTAGAATCGCCGCGTGATCCGCCGTCCCGCCGTCGCCAGCCAGGGTCTGCAGCGGCGTCAGCTCCTGCGCGTCGGGTTCGCCGCAGCGCTCGCGCTCAGCGTCACCGAACTGGTCGCCGCGCTCGCGCCATACCTGCGCGTCACGCGCATCACCGGTCTGGGCGCGCCGGTCGCCGTCGGCAAGGCGAGCGACATCTTCGCGCAGTTCGCGGCGACGAACGACCGTCCGATCCTCTTCCGCGAGGGCCGCTTCTTCCTGCTGCACGCGCCGGGCGGCATCATCGCCGCATATCGCAAGTGCACGCATCTCGGCTGCACGGTCCCGTTCGACACGGCGCTGGACCTGTTCGCCTGTCCGTGCCACGGCTCGCGCTATGACAAGCACACCGCCGTCGTCCTCAGAACACCTGCGCCGAAACCGCTGCAGCTCTTTCACATCGCGCAGGCGCCGAGCGGCGCCCTGACCGTCGACACCAATCCGCTCAATGTCATCGATCGCGGCGACGAGTGGGAGGATCGCTACCTGGAGATCCGGGAGCAGCCGACCCGCTGAGCGCGCCGACGTACACGCCAGCACCGACGAGCACTCCTCCCACCAACAGCTGCGCGGTGACACGCTCGCCCGCCAGGAGCGATCCCAGCGTGACGGTGACGAGGGGCGACAGCACAAGCAGGTACGACGTCGCCGTCGCCGTCCACCGCCGCAGCACGTAGAGGAAGAGCGCGAAGAGTCCGACCGAGCCAAGCGTGACCAGATAGACCACCGCCACGATCGTGCCTGGCTGCGACGGCAGCGTGCGCGGCTCTCCCGCGAGTACCGACAGCGGTGCGAGGATCGCGAGGCCGGCAAGCATGCCGACGGCGTTCGTGGCGGCGGGGTCGACGCGCGGGTAGAGCTTCGCCACGACCCCGGATTCGGCGATGCATGCGGCGCCGGCGATGCACGCCAGGAGCTCAGGGACAGGGGCGGCGCCGCCCAACTGTTCCGCGAACACTACTGCGATGCCCCCGACGGCGATCACCGCACCCACGAATCCCCGGATCCGGAAGCGCTCCAGGCCGTGGACGATCGCCAGGAAGAAGGTCAAGAGCGGGACCAGCGCGATCAGCACCGACGCGAGAGTCGCCGGCACCGTGCGCAGCGCCCAGTACAGCAGGGCGTAGCTCGCGCCGAAGTTGAGCGCTCCGTAAATGGCGACGCCAAGAAGCGCGCGCCCGCGGGGTAGCCGAGCCCGGCGCCAGCGCATGACGGCGAAGAACAGCGCGCATGCGGCGCTGAAACGTAGCGTCGCGCCCCAGAACGGCGGCAGCTCTTGATTGCTGAAGCGCACCGCGACGAAATTGCTCCCCGCGATCAGCACCATGACCGCATACGCGAGGAGCGTGAGGCGATCGGGTCCGGCGCGCCCTACTTGAGCCAGAGCAGGTCGCCGAAGAAGAAGTCCTGACCTTGCGCGACGGTGCGTGCGACACCGGTCTTCAGCTCCAGCACGAAGAAACCGCCTTGCCCGACGTACGCGACCTTGGTGCCGTCGGGCGACCACGCCGGCACGACGTCGTCGCCGGTCTGCCCGATC
>JBDUCG010000298.1:0-2776 GCA_040003565.1 Chloroflexota bacterium
CGCGTGGACGGCTCACGCCGGCCGCGCTTGCCGACGAGCTCGCCGACCGCGCGGTCGCGAGCGTCAGCTAGCGACGCGCATCTGGCGGCGTCGCTCCTGTGACACACGCGCGAACTGATGCTCAAAGGCGCGGACGCGACTGGTCGCGCAGGCGCGCGGCAATTTGCTTTTTGGAGAGCTGATCCTGCGCCGTCGCAAGGACGAGCACCTCGAAGTCCTCTTCGGACATGACCAGGTCGTAGCCGTTCAGGTACAGAAAGACATCGGCCGCCTCGGCGGCCGTCCGCTTGTTCCCATCGACGTACGGGTGGTTCGCGCAGATGTGGAAAAGATAGGCGGCGGCCATCTCGAAGATGTCCTCATGGAAGTACTGCTCGCCTGAGCCCTGCTGGGGCATCGCGAGCGCTGCCTCGAGCGCGCCCGGATCGCGCAGGCCCTCGGCGCCGCCGTACATCGCGATCTGCTCCGCGTGAATGTCCTCGACATTCTTGCGGCTCAGAAAGACCGGGTCGGCGACTACTTGGCCAGGCGCTTATACGCGCGACCGAACTTCTGGTGCGAGTTCTTCCGCGCCTCGGCGACCAGCTCATCACGGCGCGCCTCATTCACCGGCTCGATAACGAGATTCTTGCCATTCGTACGCATCTCGACCGGCGTGGTGCTCGGGTCAAGGTGCAGGAGCTCCAGCACCGGCTTGTCGATGACCAGTGCCCAGCTGTTGCCGTGCCGCGTCAGGTACTTCACCTCTGCCTCCTCGCGCCGTTATCACATTGTATGTACGGATCACCGGCCGGGCAAGGAGGCGGCCCGAGCAGGCCGCGCCCGACTTCGGAACGAATGATGCTGCTCCCCCCGCATGAGGGAGAGCCACGACGGTCGTAGTGGTCGTTAATAGGCATGTGAATGAAGAGCAGACCAAACAGCAGAAAGCCGACGAGCTCGTGCAGGTCGTGATGGGTGTCGCCCTGATCGCGTTCGCCATGATCGCCGTCGCCGTCCTCCTCGCGATGCAGGTCTCGGCGGTCCTTCACCGCTAACGCGCGACCTGACCCGGCTCGTTGATCCTCGACTCTCCGCATGACGGATTTCCCCCATCCGGGGGACGGGCTTCACCATCTCGGGGGCAGGCTCCAGCTCGTGGGTGCGCGTTAATACGCACATGAAGAATTCACCGCGGATAAACACCAAGGTCGCAGTGGCCAACAAGGACGAAGCCAGCCAGACGCTCATGCTCATGGTCCTGGTCGCGTTCTCCGTGGTCAGCGCGTTCGCTGTGGTCCAGATGGCGGTCGCGGCCTTCCTCGCCCTCACGTCCTAGCCGGCGCACCGGCTCGTTGCTCGCGTTTAGCGGCCGACGAGCCCCATAGCCTGCCAGACCGGCACGGCGACGGCGATCGCGGCGAGGCGGACCACCGTGAGCGCCGCGCCGACCTGCGTTCCCTGACGATCGTCGAAGTCCTCACCACCAGTCGCGTCACGCGCGATGAGGTACTCGAGCCCCTGATACGGCAGCACCCACACGTTCGACGCGACGAGCACGACGAACCCGGCGACCCACGGTGATATGCCGAGCGCCGGCGCGGCCGGAACGAGCGCGAGGCTGAGGAGCACCATCGCCGGGCGGCTCGGCAGCACGATGCGGCTGAGCATCGTGAGCACGGCGAACACGATCACCAGCAGGCCCGGCGAGCGCACGCCGCCGGTCGCGTCGAGCAGCAGCGACGAGATCCACTTGTCGACTCCCCCGCTCTGAAGGACCGCTCCGGATCCCAGCACGACGCCGACGAAGACGAGGAAGCCCCAGTCGATCGAGCTTCGGAAGCGCTCGCGATCCAGGACGCCGGCGGTGACGATCACGAGCGCGGCGATCGCCAGCCATGACGCATCGATCCGCAGGAGCGGCTGGACCACGAGGCCCACGATGAGGGCGGCCAGACCTGCGATCGCGACGCGTTCCTGACTCGACGGCGCGCCGAGGATGCGCGTCTGACGGCGAAGGGTCTCGGCGGAGACCTCGGCGCGGCGTTCCGGTCGAAGCATGACGAGCAATACGACGAGCGCGCCGACCAGGCCCGCGATGCCGACCGGCGCCGCCGCCGCGAGCCAGCCGAGCCAGCCGAAGCGGAGCTGGTCGTCCGCGGAGAGGAGGCCGACGACGAAGAAGTTCGTGGCGAGGCCGGTCAGGAACACGCTCGAGAAGTACCAGTAGCCCACGAGCCCGGCGAACGCGAGCGACGCGCTGCCCTTGCTGCGCGGCGCGTAGCCGAGGGCGCGCGAGATCTCGTGCGCGAGCGGCGCGATCGCGGCGACGCGCGCGACGGACTGCGGCACGAGCGGTGTGAGCACGACGCCCCCGAAGACGAGCGCGAGCAGCTGCCCGGCATGGGTCGCCGGGAATGCGCGCAGAAGCATGAGCGCGGCACGGAAGAGCAGGCCGGAGCGCACCATCGCCGCCGCGAGCGCGAGCGCGCCGAGCGTAAGGACCCATGAGGACGACGCGAAGCCCGAGAACGCCTGCGCGACGGTGGTGAGGCCCAGGACGCCCCAGGCGGCGGCCATCGCGAGCGCGACGGCGAAGTCGGGGATCGGCTCGAGGAGCCACGCGATGCCCGCGCCGATGAGGATCACGAACATGTGCCAGCCGTTGGCGCTGAGGCCGGTCGGCGGCGATATCCACCAGAGCGCGAGCGGGACCGCCATGGCCGCGAGCGCGCCGATGAGGCGCGATCGTGTGGCGCGCGGCCGCGCGCGCGCTTCGAGGACGAGCGGCCGCGCC
>JBDUCG010000299.1:0-2738 GCA_040003565.1 Chloroflexota bacterium
GCGCTAGCAGGCTGAGCAGTCTTGTTCGGGGACACTCAGGCGCGTGAGCTCCGGCGGCGCGCCCTCCTCGTCTTTCTCCGCAACGGGCCGAAGTCGAACGGTTTGCGAGCAGACGTGACGACGCAACCGCCTGCGCCTGGCACGATGACCGTCACCCGGCCCCACGACAAAGGCTTCTTGTCGATGATCCCCGGCAATGGGTGCGCGCCTTGTCCGCAAACTGCTCGGGAGCCGCCCAAGGCGGGCGAAGCGGAAATTGCGTGCGGCCGCGGGTGTCGCTGACCAAAGGCTCGGCGGACAATGATTGGATGCGTGTCGCCGTCATCGGGCGGACCGGCTTCTTGGGCCCCGACGTGGTCCGCCGACTCATTGGGGCCGGATGTGCCGTGCTCATTTTCCCATCGTTGCACCCGTGAGACCGTGTTGCCGCCGTCGGTCCGACATCTTCACGGCGACCGTCGTCAGCCATGGCGCAGTCTCGCTCCGATGCGAACGCGGGGCTGAGCCGCTACGCCTTCGCGAGCGCCGACGCGACGACGCCATCGCCCTCGAGGGCATCGACGTCGCGACGGCCGAGCTCGCCGAGGATCTCACGGGTGTGCTCGCCGAGCAGCGGGCCGGCACGCTCGACGCGCACGGGCGTGCGCGAGAAACGGACCGGCGATCCCGTCACCCGCACTTTGCCGAGCGTCGTGTGCTCGACCTCGCGCACCACGCCACGAGCCCGAACGTGCTCGTCCGAGAGCACCTGATCCAGGGAGTACAGGACGCCACACGGGACGCCGGCTCGCTCGAGTGCGCGGTACCAGTGCTCGCTCGGGCGCGTGACGGTGACCTCCTCGATGAGGGCGGCGAGCTCCTTGTAGTTACGGCGCCGCTCAGAGACCTTCGCGAACCGCGCGTCGTTCTCGAGGTGCTCGAGGCCGAGCGTCACACAGAACGTGTGCCAGTTCCCCGGCGTCGTCGCGCCAATGGTGATGTATCCGTCGGCCGACTTGACCGCCTGGTACGGCGCGTTGACGCGGTGCGCCGACCCGAGTGGCCGCGGCACCTCGCCGGTGGCGAAGTAGCTGCTCGTCTCCCACGCCTGCAGCGCGATCGCCGACTCGAGCATGCTCACGTCGATGTGCTGACCCACGCCTTCGCGATCGCGGACCCGGAGCGCCGCGAGGATCGCGTACGCGCCGAAGATCGCCGCAGAGAGGTCGCTGATGGGCACGCCGATCTTCACCGGCGGCCGGCCATCCCCCTCGCCCGTGATCGACATGAGCCCGCTCATGCCCTGCACGATGAGGTCGAGCGCGGCGCGGTCCTTGTACGGCCCGGTCTGCCCGAATCCGCTGGCCGATGAGAGGATGATCCGCGGGTTCACCTCGCTGAGCACCGCGTAGCCGATGCCCAGGTCGTCGAGCGTCCCGGGCCGCAGGTTCTCAATGACGATGTCGCTCCGCCGCACGAGATCGAGGAAGAGCTCGCGGCCACGGTCCGCCTTAAGGTCGATCGCGATGGATCGTTTGTTGCGGTTCACCGCGAGGAAGCCCGCGCTCTCACCATCAAGGAACGGCGCGGCGTTCCGCGTGAAGTCGCCGCCCTTCGGGTTCTCGACCTTGATGACATCGGCGCCGAGGTCGGCGAGCAGCATCCCGCAGAACGGACCGGCCATGAAGTTCGTGAGCTCGAGGACCCGGATCCCGTCGAGCGCGTACTTCGCGTCGCTCATCGTCCCTTCCATTTCGGCAAGCGCTTGTTGAGGAACGCGTCGACGCCCTCCTTGAAGTCCTCGCTTTCGTAGGCCATGAGAACGAGGTCCTCGGCCTCATCGATCCGGGCATGCTCCATGAGCCGCCGCACGCCCTCCTTGACCGACCGGATCGTCAACGGCGCGTTCGCCGCGATCTGCTCTGCGACCTCCAGCGTGCGCGCCTCGAGTCGCTCGGGATCGACGACCTCGTTGAACACGCCGGCCGCCTTGCCCTCTTCGGCGTCGATGAGCCGCCCCGTGAACAGCAGCTCCTTGGTGCGCGCAAAACCGACGTAGGACGCGATCCGCGCCAGCGTCGCGATGGAGAGCGTGTTGCCGAGCGTCTTCGCGATCGGGACGCCGAGCCGCGCGTCGGTCGCGGCGATCCGCAGGTCGCACGCCAGCGCGATGTTCGCGCCGCCGCCGACCGCGAAGCCGCGGATCATGGCGATCGTCGGCTTCTTCATCTGCTCGAGCCGGCCGATGTTGCGGTTCTGGCCCTTCTCGTAGTCGATGGCGTGCCGCGGGGTCGTGAACTTCTTGAACTGCGAGATGTCCGTGCCGGCGACGAAGGCTTTGTCGCCCGCGCCGCGCAGGACGAACACGCGCACCCGGTCGTCGGAGTCGACGTGCTCGCAGGCATCAACGAGACCCTGGTACATGCCCCAGGTCATCGCATTGCGGGCGTCGGGCCGATTGAAGGTGAGGAGGGCGACCGCGCCGCGACGCTCGTAGAGAAGGTCGGTCGTGCCCGGCGTGAACTCGGTCTCGCTCGTCACTGCTGCGATGGTACGGATGCGCCCGCTACGCCGTCTAGGATACCCGCGCATAGGGAGTAGGAGGAGGGACCAATGAAGCTGCTTTCGCTCGCGACCATCGCCGTTCTCATCTTCACCGCCTGCGGCGGCGGGGCCGGCGCGCCCGTGCCGGCCACAGCGACGCAGACTGCCGCGCCGACCTCGACCGAGCCCAAGAAGACCGCGTCGGGCTATCCGGC
>JBDUCG010000300.1:0-2737 GCA_040003565.1 Chloroflexota bacterium
CTCGGGCAGGTCGGGGTGCGCCTGGATGATGTCGACGTCGTCGAGCTGAACGAGGCGTTCGCCTCGCAGGCGGTCTACTGCCGCGACCGCCTGGGGATCGATCCCGCCAAGCTCAATCCGAACGGCGGCGCCATTTCGATCGGTCACCCCTACGGGATGAGCGGCGCGCGAATGGTCGGGACCGTCCTCTACGAGCTGCGTCGCCGCAAGGCGCGGTACGGGCTGATCACGATGTGCGTCGGCGGCGGGATGGGCGCCGCCGGGCTCGTCGAGTCGTACCAGAGCTGATGGGCCGGATCGGTCTAATGGAACTCCCAGGCGCGGCCTTCGCGGTACGCGCGGAGGATGTCGCGGCTCACCACCATGCGGTGGACCTCATCGGGCCCGTCGACCAGGCGCATGCCGCGCGCCACGAGGTACATCGCGCTGAGCGGCGTTTGGTCGGTGAGGCCGAGCGCGCCGTGCACCTGGATGGCTCGGTCGATCACATCGTGGAGCACGCGCGCGGCGTAGAACTTCACGAGCGAGATCTCGACGCGCGCCTCGTCGCCGTCGTCGAGGCGGTGCGCGGCCTGGAGCGTGAGCAGGCGGCAGGCCTGGATCTCGGCGGCGGAGTCGGCGATCCAGTTCTGGATGGTCTGCTTCTCGGCGAGCGGGCCGCCGAAGGCCTCGCGCGCGAGCGAACGTGCGCACATGAGGTCGAAGGCGCGCTGCATCTGCCCGAGCCAGCGCATGACATGGTGGATCCGGCCCGGGCCGAGGCGCTTTTGGGCGATGCGGAAGCCCTGGCCGGGCCCGCCGAGGGTGTTCGCGATCGGGACGCGGACGTTCGTGAAGCGCACCTCGCAGTGCGTGTTGTAGCCGCGGCCGCGGTGACCGAGCGTCGGTATCGCGCGCACGATCTCAAGACCCGGCGTGTCTGCGGGGACGATGATCTGGCTCATGCGGTCGTGTGGCGCCGCGTCCGGGTCGCTCACCGCCATCACGATCGCGAACGCCGCGCCCTCGGCCCCGGAGCTGAACCATTTGTGCGCGTTGATGACCCATTCGTCGCCGACACGTTCAGCGCGAGCGCGCAGGCCACGCGGATCGGAGCCCGACACCTCCGGCTCGGTCATCGAGAAGAAGGAGCGGATCTCTCCGGCAACGAGGGGCCGCAGCCAGCGCGCCTTCTGCTCGGGCGTGCCGAACTCGTGGAGGATCTCGGCGTTCCCGGTATCCGGCGCCTGGCAACCGAAGACGCGCGGCGCCAACAGGCTGCGACCGATGATCTCGTTCAGATAGACGTACGGCAGGAAGCCGGTACCGGTCCCGCCGGCTTCCGGCCCGATGAACATCGCCCAGAGGCCCTCGGCCTTCGCCTTGCCCTGCAGCTCGCGCATCAGCGCCTCCGCGGCATCGTCCTCCTGGGCGAGCGCGCGTTCGTTCGGATAGACGTGGGCATCCATGAAAGCCGCGAGGCGCGCGCGGCGCTCCTGCACCTCGGGAGGAAAGGCCGGCACGCGCGGACTGTACAACCGTCGTGATCACAACGAGGAAAGTGGGGAGCGTCATGAAGACCAGCGAGCTCTTCGATCTGGGCGGAAAGGTCGCGATCATCACCGGTGGCGGCGGCGGGCTGGGTCGGCAGATGGCGCGCGCGCTCGCCGAGGTCGGCGCGACCGTGGTGCTCTGCGGGCGCAGCGTCGAGCGGTGCCAGGAGGCCGCAGCGGAGCTCGCTCCGCTCAAGGTCCGCGCGGCCGGGATGCGCTGCGACGTCACGAGCGCAGACGATGTCAAGGCGATGGTCGAGCGCACCAAGGCGGACTTCGGCCGCATCGACATCCTCATCAACAACGCCGGACGCGCGTGGGTCGCGCCGGTCGCGAGCATGCCGGTCGAGGAGTGGCGGAAGGTCATCGAGGTGAACCTCACCGGCGCGTTCCTGTGCTCGCAGGCCGCGGGGAATGTGATGATCGCGCAGGGTGGCGGCGGCAAGATCATCAACATCGCCTCCGTCGCTGGTCTGGGTGGCGCGATGCCCGAAGTGCTCGACGCGATCGCGTACAACACGAGCAAGGGCGGCCTCATCAACTTCACCCGCGACCTCGCGGTCAAATGGGGCCGTCACAAGATCAACGTGAACGCGATCGCCCCCGGCTGGTTCCCGAGCAAGATGTCGAGCACGGTCGTCGAGAAGTGGGGTGACCGTCTCTCTCGGAACATCCCGCTCGGCCGCATCGGCGGCGACGACGACCTCAAGGGGACGGTCGTCTATCTCGCGTCGCGCGCCTCCGACTACATCACCGGACAGATCATCGCCATCGACGGCGGGGCAAGCGCGCTGTGACCGTCGCCGCGTCGCGCGCGCCGCTCACCGTCGAGGTCGAACCTCGTGCGGTCGGATTCGACGCGGCGCGGCTCGCGCGCGCCGATGCCGTCCTCGGGCGGTACGTCGAGGACGGGCGCCTCCCGGGATGGCTGCTCCTGGTGAGCCGCGGTGGCCAGATCGTCCATCTCGCGACGAGCGGGTATCGCGATGTCGAGGCGAAGCTGCCGCTCGAGACGGACACGATCTTTCGCATGTACTCGATGACCAAACCGGTGACCTCGGTCGCGGCAATGATGCTCTACGAGGAAGGCGCCTTCGATCTGCGCGATCCGATCAGCCGCTTCATCCCCGCGTTCACCGACGCGCGGGTCTTCCGCGGCGGCACGGCGCTCCGGCCGGTCACCGCGCCGGCGAGCGAGCCGATCC
>JBDUCG010000301.1:0-2733 GCA_040003565.1 Chloroflexota bacterium
GGCGTGACCTCGAAACACTCGTCGGGGCAGTCGAGCCAGCACATCGTGCACTTGATGCAGGTGTCGAAGTTCACGACCGGCCGCATCGTGCGCGCGCCGTACTTCTTGTAGTAGGGATTGCGCTCGCCGGGCTTGCGTGCCTCGACGATGATGCCCGGCCGCATCGTGGTCCAGCCGGGCTTGGTGAACTGCAAGACCTCGTGGCCGCTGGTGCCCTCGCCGGCCTTCACCGGTCGCATCGCGGTCGACTCGTACCCGTACTGCACCGATGCGACGGCGGACTGGTCGCCCTTGGCGAGGTCGAGCGACGCGGCCTTCGCGTCGTCGAGGGAGATCCATTGCGGGAGGATCTTGGCGAGCGCACCGAGCACGCGGTAGTCGGTGTGGTCGTCCTTATAGACCCAGAGACCGGCGAACGAGGCACCGCCCGGGACGATCCCGAGCGTGTACGGACGCTCGGCCTTGTCGGTCTGCGCGAGGACCTCATCGGCCGGCTTGTCCGACGTGACGAGGAGCCAGCCATTCGCGCGTACCGGCTTCCAGATCGGCTGCCGCCCGTACCAGGCCCACGACTCGACGCCCTTCACGAGCGTGTCGTCGACGGCGATCGACACGTCCACGACGCTCGGCTCGTACTTCGCCATCGACGCCTCGAGCTCGAGCTCGTCGGCGGCGACGACGGCGAACTGTTTCGCCGGCACGCCGTTGCGCTCGGGCGAGTCGCCGTAGCGCGCGAATGCCGTTCCGGTGTGTCCCTTCTTGCGCGCGGCCAGCACGACCGATCGGCAGATGCGCTGCGCCAGCGTCTTCTGGAAGATGCCCCGATAGACGACCTCGATGGAAACACTGCGGTCCTCAGCCATCACTTACCTCCAAGCAGCTTCAGGATGCCTTCGCCGACGGCGCGGATGTGTTCAGCTGACTCCGTGCGCGCCGCCTCGGCGTCGCGGCGCGAGAGCGCGTCGAGGATGCGCCGGTGCGCGTCGAGTGAGGTGTGCGCGCGTTGGTTTGTCTGGAGCCACTGCTCGCGCGATGCGCGAAGGACATCCCAGATCACGGCGAGCATCGTCGTGAGCAGCTCGTTCTTCGCGGCGTCGCCGATGACCTCGTGGAACCGGATGTCCTCTTCGACGTAGGTCTCGCCGGACGCGACTTTGCGTTCCTGCGCGCTCAGGATCTCCCGCAGCTCGGCGATCTGCGCGTCGGTGATGCGCGTCGCCGCCAGTGCCGCAAGCGCGGGTTCGATGAGTCCGCGGAACTCGATGACGTCGGGGATGCTGTGGCCGCGCGAGATCAGGCTGTGGAGCGGACGAACGAGATCGTCGGGCGCGACCTGGCGGACGAACGTTCCGCCGCCGGCGCGCGTCTCCACGACGCCGAGGAGCTCGAGCGTGCGGAGCGCCTCGCGCACCGAGGCGCGCGAGACCTGGAACTGCTCGGCCAGCGCCCGCTCTGGAGGAAGCTGATCGCCCGGCCGGAGCTCGCCCTTTTCAAGGAGCGTCTCGATCTGCTCGACGATGCTCTGATAAAGGCGGCTGCGCCGGATCGGCTCGATGACGGCCAGTTCGGAACCTCCCGCACGGTGGTCAGGTGGTCTGACCAGATGAGCCGACAGGCTAAAACGGGCTGCCTCCGCCGTCAATCTAGGCCCAGCTGGCTCTAGCCCTTGCCCTCCTTCGCGTACGGCACGCCGTCGGCGGCCGGCGGGGTCGAGCGGCCGACGACCCCGGCCAGGATGACGACGGTGATCAGGTAGGGCAGCGCGGCGTACCAGAAGGTCGGGATCGACTTCATCAGCGTCCCCAGATCGCCTTCTGCCGGGCGGACGTTGACGATGATGCCGAAGGCGATCGCGGTGCCGAAGAGCAGCGCGCCGAGGAACGATCCGAGCGGCGTCCACCGCCCGAAGATCACGGCCGCGAGCGCGATGAAGCCGCGTCCGCCGGTCATGCCGTTCTGGAACGAGCCGGTGGACTCGAGCGTGAGGTACGCGCCGGCGAGACCGGCGATCGCGCAGCCGATGATCACGTTCATGTAGCGCTGCCGAAAGACGTCGACGCCGACGGTGTCGGCCGCCTTGGGGTGCTCGCCCACGGCGCGGGTGCGAAGGCCCCAGCGCGTCCGGAAGAGCGCGAACTGCGAGATGAGGACCAGCACGATCACGCTCATCGCGATCGGACCCTGATCGAGGAACATCGCGAGCAGCGGACCGATGAACGGCAGCGCCGCGATCTGGTCCGGCAGGTGGAACGGCGGGATCACGCCGGCGCCGCCGCGTCCGGATGGCGTGATGATCAGGCGGTTGAGGTAGCCCGTCACGCCGAAGGCGGCGATGTTCATCATCGTGCCGGCGATGATCTGATCCGCGCGCACGCTGACCGTGAGCCATGCGTGCAGCAGCCCAAGGAGTCCGCCCGTGGCGACGGCGACGATGATGCCGAGTGCGAGCGCGGCGCCGCTTCCGAGCGGCTCGTGCAGCGCGAAGCCGGTCAGGTATCCGAAGAAGGCGGCCATCAGCATGATGCCCTCGATCCCGATGTTCACCACACCCGATCGCTCGCCCAGCACGCCGCACAGCGCGCCGAGCGCGAGCGGCGTCGCGAGCGAGAGGATGATCGGAAGCAGGTCGGGCATGACCGCGAAGAGATAGACGACGAGCTCCCAGACGAGGCGCGGAAGCGCGAGGATATCCATCAGCTATCCCGGTCCCTGCGGCCGTGTCCCGCCGCCCCA
>JBDUCG010000302.1:0-2732 GCA_040003565.1 Chloroflexota bacterium
GGCGAGCGCAGCGTCCAGGACATTCTGGTCGCGAATCTCGAGCGCAACGGCACGTTCGCCCTCGACCGGCTCGCGCGCGTTACGGCCATGCTCGGCGCGAACGGATTCTTTGGCGAGGAGCGCGCGCTCGTCTACGAGAGGCTCGCGGCGCGACGCGCGATGCGCGATCCGCTCACGCGAGTCTCGACTCTTCTCCGCCGCCTGATCATGTGGGACATCGCGCGCTGGAACAACGCGGACCGCGTCGTCGACTTCGTCTATCGCTTTGGAGGACGCCTCGCGTTCACGCGCGTCGGCGGAGCCCTGCTCCTGCTTCTCGCGAGCGCCGGGATCGTGGTGTGGGTCCGCGAGCTGGGCGTCGGACGCCATGGCCTTGCGACCGTGGGGGGAAGCTACGTCCTCGGCCTCCTCGCGCTCACCCTGTTGCAGGTCGCGTCGATCTCTGTCCACGAGGCCGGTCACGCGCTCGCGATCCGTCACTACGGCCGTCGGGTCCGGCGCCTCGGTCTGATGATCTATTACCTCTTTCCGTGCGCGTACGTCGACGCCACCGACATGGCGATGGCCACGCGCCGGCAGCGGATCGTCGTCTCGCTGGCCGGTCCGATCGGTGGCGCGACCGTCGGTGCGGTCTGCGCGTTCGTCGCCGCTCTCGATGGCGGTGTGGTCGGCAGCGTCGCGTTCCAGGGTGCCAGCCTCTTCACCTTCCAGCTCGCGCTGAATCTCGTTCCGATCCTGGAGCTCGACGGGTATCACGTGCTCGTGGACCTGCTCGACACGCCGTTCCTGCGGCAGCGCTCGATGGCGTTCGCGCGGACCGCGATCGTGCGCAAGCTGCGACGGCGCGAACGCTGGTCACGCGGCGAGATCGGTCTCGGCCTGTTCGGCGCCATCGCCATCTCGACGTCGCTCCTCGTGCTCGTTTTCTCGCTGACCCTCTGGCAGTCGCGCGTCGCGATCGCAGCGAAGGAGCTGTTCGCCCAGGGACCAGCCGGCATCCTCGCGCTCGGCCTGCTCGTCCTCGTGTTCGTTGGCCCGCTGATCGTCGCGCTTGTCGCGCGCCTCGTCGGCTGGGTCCGCACGTTCGCGCGCCTCAGCGACGCGCGCGCGCGTCGAGCCCGGATGGGGACCGTCCAGGAGCGGGCGGCCGTTCTCGCGCGCGTGCGCTTCCTGGCCGGGCTCTCGCGCCCGGCCCTCCTGGCCATCGCGTCACACCTGCGGGAGCAGCCGGTCGAGGCCGGTGCCACGGTCGTGACCGCCGACGAGGTCGGTGACCGCTTCTACCTCGTCCGCTCGGGACGGCTGCAGGCGATCGCCCGCGACGGCCGGGAGCTCGGGACCATCCTCGCGGGCGAGGGCTTCGGGGAGATGGCCCTGCTGGACCGCAAGCCACGCGGCGCGACGGTGCGGGCGCTGGAGCCCTGCGAGCTCTGGTCGTTGGACCGCGGCCACTTCGAGCGCTGGGTCCGCGACCGCTACGAGATCGCGGCCCGTATCCGGGCCTCGGCGGAGGAGCGCTCCGAGCTGGCCGCGCTGCCGTTCTTCCGTGGTCTCGACGCCCTGGAGCTCGACCGCATCTCCGCCCGGCTCGTCACGCGCCGTTTCCCCGCCGGCAGCGTCGTGTTCTCCGAGGGGGACCCAGGAGACCGCTACTACGTGGTCCGCGAGGGCGTGGCGGAGGTGTCGATCGCCGGCGGCTCGGTGAGGCGCCTGGGGCGGGGGGAGGCCTTCGGCGAGCTCGCCCTGCTGTACGGGCACCCCCGGACCGCGACCGTGACCGCCCAGACGGACCTGGTGGTCGCCGGACTCGCTCGGGAGGACTTCCAACGGCTGGTGCGCTCCTCGCGTGAAAAAACAGGCGAATTCCGCGCGCGAACGGCGCATTATGTGGGCGCCGGGCTGGGCGCGGCGACGCGGGGAGAGTGAAGGTTTGTGGACTGCTGGGTGTGCGAGCGTACGGCGCTCGGAGCATGCCGCTTCTGCGGCCGCGGCACATGTCGCGAGCACGCGAAGACGCAGCCGTTCCTCATCGACGTCTTTCGGGGGAACAAGCACCAAACGCTTCGCGCCCTCGTCGTCGAAGACGCCCTCCACTGCGGCGTGTGCCGCGCGCGCGGCGAGCCTGTGGATCTGCCAGAGCTTGAGTAGCGGAGGAGGGGACGGAGATAGACGAATGTCATCTGGTTTACGCAGGGCGCGTCGCTCGGGTGGACGAAGCGCGCTCCGCGCGAGATCAATCTGCCACCAGTCCCAATAGGTAGTAGGAGGAGTGACATGTCGAAGGAAGCTCTCGCAAAAGTCGTCCAGCGCGCGATCAGCGACGCCGCATTCCGTCGTCAGCTGAGCTCGGACCCCGCCGGCGCGCTTCGCGGTTTCGACCTCACCGCCGACGAGACGTCGGCAATCCGCACTGGTGATGCGGGCCGTCTCTCCACGCTTGGCGTCGACCAGCGGATGAGCAAGTCATTCGCTCTCGGCGGCATGGCGGCGTCGACACGGATGTCGGCGAGCGATCTCACGCCAGGTGGCGGTCCGTCGATGGTCGACGACCTCTCGGGTGCCGGTGGCCGCACGGTCATCCCGGCTGACCCGGCACAGCGTGGCTCCGCGATCGCGACCGGCAGCGAGGCGAACCGGTCGGCGGACATCGACGGCGGCAACGCCGCTCGCACAGTACGCGCGGGCGACGACTACAAGTTCGCGGGCCGTCAGGCCCCCGACAGCAGCGGGAC
>JBDUCG010000303.1:0-2729 GCA_040003565.1 Chloroflexota bacterium
TCTCACCGCGCTCGGCGCGCGTGCGCCGAAAGCGACCGCTGCCACGACGACCCGAACGGCCCTCCAGCGCGACGCTGTCGTTGCCGCGCTGCGCGCCCGCGCGAAAGGTCTGCCGGTCGCCGATCCGAGCAAGACGAAGAAGCTCTGGGCGCCGCGCTTCTTTGTGCGCCGCGCGGCGTGGCACCTTCTCGATCACGCGTGGGAGCTCGAGGACCGTGCGATCCGCGGGAGCTGATCTCGGGGTCAGCTTTGGAGGGCTGACCGTCGGTACCGCGGGAGGCGATGCCTAGAGCTTCGGCTCGTGCAATTCGTGGCCCGGCCGGGCGCGGCTCGCTGCGACGAAGAGACGAGCGCTCAGCGTCCCGACGACTACCGCCGCAATGCTGACGATGGCGAGTCCGGCTATCGCCTGGGCCACCTCGATTGGCATGTCTTGAGACTCGCTCTCTGGACCGACACTCAGCAGTGCCAAACGACCCTATTGCGGAGGGACCTCTCAGGGTCTCGGCGTTCCGCCTCGCCCTGAAGATAATCAGGGCACTGAACGATCCCCTACGGACACCAGCCACCCTTCCGCGGCGCTTGCGTCTCGCGGGCCTGGTGCTGCCTGCGCTCCTCATCGCCGGACTGGTCGCGCTCGATGCCTTCGTTCTCGAGCCGCTGTTCCCCGGAGGACTTGGCCGGCTCATCCTGCTGGTCATCGGCGTCGCGGGAGTGCTCGCTTTCTCAAATGCGATCTTCGCCCGGCTCACGGAGCTGAACCGGCGCGAGGCCGAGCAGAGCGCGCGCCTGCGCGCGCTCAACGTCGCGGGCATGGCGCTGACCTCCGAGCTCGACACGGCGACGGTGCTGCAGCGCGTGGTCGATCAGGCGCGCGCGGTCGGGAACGCGAAGTACGCGGCCCTCGGTGTGTTCGACGACGACGGGAAGGTCGAGCAGTTCATCACGTCGGGCATCACCGACGAGCAGCGCCGGCGCATCGGTCCACTGCCCCACGGTCTCGGCCTCCTGGGCTTGCTCCAGCGGGAACCGCACGCGCTGCGCGTGCGCGACATCAAGGAACATCCGGCGTCGGTCGGGTTCCCGCCGAACCATCCACCGATGAAGAGCTTCCTGGGCACGCCGATCCTCTTTCGCGGAGTCGCGCTCGGGAACCTGTATCTCACCGAGAAGCACGGCGGCGACGAGTTCAACGAGGACGACGAGGGCGCGGCGCGCACGCTGGCGGCGCAGGCGGCGATCGCGATCGAGAACGCCCGCCTGTACGAGCAGTCAGAGCGTGTCTCGGTCCTCGAGGAACGGCATCGCATCGGGATGGATCTGCACGACGGCGCGATCCAGGCGCTCTACGCGCTCGGCCTGATGCTGGAAGACGCGGCGGCGCGCATCGAGCGTGAACCTGGGGAAGCGCGTGTCGCGGTCGAGCGCGGCGTCGATCGACTCAACGCCGCCATCGCGGACCTCCGCGGCTACGTTCTTGGCCTCCGACCGGTGCGTGGCAGCGATCGGCCGCTCACCGAATCGCTCCCGACGCTCGCCGCGCATGCGCGTTCCAACGCGCTGCTCGACGTCGACGTCGCCGTCTCGCCGGAAGCGGCCGGCGCGCTCGACGCCGCGGGCCGCGAGGCGGCCTTTTACATCGCGGCCGACGCGCTGGGCAACGTCGCCCGCCACGCGCGCGCCAAACGCGCGTCGCTGCGCCTCTTCCTCGACGAAAGCGCCGTGGTGCTCGAGGTCGCGGATGACGGTGTCGGCTTCGACTACCAGCGCGTGACCGACGGGCATGGACTCCGCAACATGCGCGAGCGCGCCTTCTCCGCTGGTGGCACGCTGAGCGTCGAGAGCGCGCCGGGACAAGGCTCGCGCATGCGCTTCGAAGTGCCGGTCCGGGAGGAGGCAGCCACATGACGGCCAAGACGACGCGGGTGCTCCTGTGCGACGACCACGAAGTGGTCCGCGAAGGTCTGCGCACCCTCCTCTCGCGACACGCGCAGATGACCGTGGTGGGTGAGGCCGGGACCGTGAAGGAAGCCATCGAGGCCGCCGCGAAAGCGAAGCCCGACGTCGTGATCATGGACGTGCGGCTCCCCGACGGCAGTGGCGTCGAGGCTTGCCGCGAGATCCGCGAAGCCCGCCCGGAGACGCGGGTGATCATGCTCACGTCGTACGCGGACGACGAGGCACTGTTCGCATCTATCGTCGCCGGCGCATCCGGATATCTGCTGAAGCAGACGCGCGGTCAGGCGGTCATCGACGCGATCGAAGCCGTCGCGGCTGGCCGTTCGCTGCTCGACCCGGAGATCACCGGCAAGGTGCTCGAACGCCTCCGCCAGTCGCCGCAGCCCGAGGACGAGCAGCTCGCGTCGCTCACCGAGCAGGAGCGGAAGGTCGTGGCCGAGCTCGCCGAGGGACACACGAATCGCGAGATCGGGGAGAAGCTCTTCCTCTCGGAGAAGACGATCAAGAACTACGTCTCGCGGATCCTCGACAAGCTCGGCCTCTCGCGCCGTGCCGAAGCCGCCGCGTACATGGCCAAGCACAAGCCCAAGTACTAGCCGTCCGGTGGTCGAGCTGAGCCGCAACGAAGTCGTCGTGCGCATCGATCCAACGGACGGCGGCAGGATCGTCTCGCTCGTGATCGTCGGCGTCGAGCGGATCCTCTCAAAGGCGCGTGCCAGCGCGCAAGAGCCCCCGCTCTACTGGGGCTGCTATCCGATGGTGCCGTGGGC
>JBDUCG010000304.1:0-2728 GCA_040003565.1 Chloroflexota bacterium
CTACCGGTGTAGCTGCCGCCCGACGTCGGATTGCCGATCACCGCCGCGATGACCGATCCGGGCGTCGTCAGCGTCGAGCTGGCGGTGCCGCTGAAGGTCCGTGTGGCCGAAGCTGTCCACAGCTCGTAATGCAGGTTGTCGGTCGTCGTGAAGGTGACCACCATATGCGTGCAAGTTCCGCCCGCGGTCCAATTGATCATCAGCCAGTCCTCCGTGCCCATGGGGAAGGTGGTCCCGGTCCACTGGACGCTCGATCCGCAGCTCACATTGGACGTGTGGCTGCTCGCGGTGGCGAAGACGTTGTTGAGGCCATCTGATATCAGCGTCGGATCCACTGGAGGAGGCGGCAACACGCAGGTCAACGTCGCCGTTCCGACCCCGCTGAACGAGAGGGACATCACGCCGGCGACCCCGCCGATCGTGCACGGCAGACCATTCATGTCGTTGAACGAGCTGACGGTCCCGGGAATGCCTTGGGCTCCCGTGGGACCCGCGATGCCCTGAGGGCCGGTCGGTCCGGGCTGGCCGGCCACGCCCTCGCTGTTCCAGACGAGCCGTATCTCGTTGTTCGAGCACTGCGTCGTCGTGCTCACGATCTTGATCGTGCCGCTGCTGTTGTTCACGCAGGCTTCGATGACGCCCGTCGCGGCCGCGGTCGCGAGGCCGAAGGCGGTGGCTCCGACGAGCGCTGCGACGAGTGTGACGACCATCCCAGGCTTGCTGCTTAGGAGTGTGCGCACGAGCGAATACACAGACGCCATGACCCCACCCTTCCAAGAGGCAGCGCTAAGAGTCCGAGACTGCCCGCCTCGCGGCTGACTCTAATGGACGACCCTGCCAGAACCAGTGTCAGATCGAGCGAAGTGGTCCTAGCGCTGCGACTCCGCGATGGTGTACTGCTCGCCATAGAGCTCTACGACAGCGCCGGGCTCGATCGCGAGATACACGAGCTGCACGCCCTTCGCGCAGTCGACCTTTCGCGCATCGTCCGAGACCGCGCGAAGACCGGGGTTAAATACGACGATCGCGGACACCTTGGGAGCGCGCTTGCGCAGCATCGATCGGCGGAAGGGCTCAGGGTCGTACAGCCAGGTGCGGTACTCAGGCAAGTAGTAGCGGACGAGCAGGAAGTCCTCGCGCGCGAGCAAGAGGATGTGCTGCGCCTGGTAGTGCTGCCGCACGAAGCTGACACGCGAGGCGAGCTCCCGGTCCTGCCGCGCGATCGCGTCGGCGGAGAACGGCGCCGAGGTCGCGAGGAAGACCAGCCCGGCCGCGACAGCGCCGGCGAACGCAAATCCTCGTGCGGGTACCCGGAGCGCGGCCGCTCGATCGATCCCGATGGCCGCAAGAACATACAGACCTGGCAGGACCGACAGGACGTAGCCCCACTCTCCGATATGGAGCACGACGTAGAGCGCCAGAGCCGGAAGGGTCCACACCGCGATCAGGCGCTCCGCGGGGCCGAGAGCAATACGTCCGCGCCGCACCACGTCGATCGCGCCGCTGGCTATCACGAACGCGATGGGCGCGGCGAAGAGACCGAGGCCCCAAGCGACGGCATACAGCGTCGTCGTGATATTCACGCCCAGCGCCGGCAGCCCCTGAGCGAGGACCGAATGCGTCGCGCGCACGAAGTCGGTCTGGCGCACGACGGCACCGAGATAGCTCGCCGGGCCGCCCGAGAGCGCCGCGGACGGCACCAGCCAGAAGAGGCAACCGAGAAACAGCATCGCGGCCGCGGCGCCACGCTCGCGCCAGCGGAGCGGGAACACCGACCAGAGCCACAGGGGGCCGACGATGAACAGGAGGTCTTGGCGGAATCCCGCAGCGGCGCCGAACGCGGCGCTCGCGACGACTGCCGCGGCGATCCCGCGGCCACGCGACAAGGCGAGGCAGGCCGCGAGTGACAGCGACAACAGACCGAGCACGGTGTACGGATAGGCGATCTCGCTGTACTGCCAGACCAGCGGGCTCGCTGCGAATCCGATCGCCACAAGGATCGCGGACCGCTCCGACGCGAAGCGGCGCGCGAACAGGAAGAGCGCGGCCGCGGTCATCGCGCTTGCGACGGCCGCGACGGCGACCAGCGCGGCGTTGCTGTCTTGGGTGAGGAGGCGCGCGAGCCAGGCCACGCCCACGTACAAGATGTAGCCGGGCGGATGCGGCCGCTGCTCCGCGAGCGCGTAATCGACGTGGAACCCATCCTCGAGCGCGCGGGCGTACAGGACCGAGTCCCACGCCCACAGCTGCTGCGAGAGGAAGGGAAGGCGCGATGCGAGCGTCAACACGAAGAGTCCCGCCGCGATCAACGAGACACGCGCGTACCCGGATCGACCGCTCTCCCGCCCCACGGCCGGGACAGTAATCAGCTGGTCGTCGCTGTCAATGCCGCCGTTACAAGAAGTTGAACAGCTGCGGCAGCTTCGCGAACTGACCCGACACGAGCACCAGGCCCATCACGATGACCAGTGCTCCGCCGGCGAGGTTGAGGACGCGGATGCCGCGCGCGAGGGCGCGCGTCACGCGCCGGGTGCCGCCGATGCCGGCCGCGATCAGCAGGAACGGCACGCCGAGCCCGAGCGCGTACGCCAAGAGCAGCACCGCGCCCGACGCGAGATCCTCGTTGAGGAGCAGGTCGAGGATGAGCGCGAGGTAGGGACCGACGCACGGCGTGAAGCCGACGCCGAACGCGAGGCCGATGAGGAACGAGCGCGGCAGACCGGTGGTG
>JBDUCG010000305.1:0-2706 GCA_040003565.1 Chloroflexota bacterium
CTGCCGCACCGGCGTCATCAGTGCAAGACGGTCTTCGTCGAACGCTTACCCACCGGGGGAGGGGTCGGGTCCGAGAACGCAGAGCGTTTTTTGGGTGGCGACGCGGCGGCAAGAAGCCGCAGATCGGGCGAGAGGCTCGTCGCCGCGGCGGTGCGCAAAAAACGGGTTGGACGAAACCGCTAGCCGAGCGCTGCGCTATGGGGATTGAATGGCGCGTGGCGTCGACGCGACAGTGGCGCGTGGCACGGACTGGCCGACACGGGTGCCCTGCGCGTGACCACCACGGAGCGGCGGGCAGGCTGCTGACCTGTCGGGACACCGTCGGATGCGGTGGAAGCCAGACGAATCCTGTCGCGCCGGCAGGCGTGCAGCGGTCACGGTGTGGACGACGGTGCGGCGGCTCATGAGGTGTCCGAGATCGCGGGGCGCCACGACGTGCGAGCCACGTGCTCGATGATGTGCATGTGCCCGTCGTGACAGATCGGACAGTCGCGCAAGGAGCGGCCCGTCAGGGCCTCGTAGCGGTCGCGATAGTCCGCCGGTAACGGCGAGGCCGCTGTCTGCGGCGCCGCCGTACCGAGGAGTTGGCGGCAGCGCGCGAGCTGCGCGCGCCGATGGCGGTTGCCGAGCATGCCGTAGTACCGCATGCGGTGAAAGCCGGCGGGCAGCACGTGCAAGAGAAACCGGCGCATGAATTCGCTCGCCGGGAGCGTCATCGTGTGCGGGTGCGGGTGGGCCTCTCGATAATCCTTGTAGCGGAACCGTACCTGTCCGTCGTCGAGGTCGACGAGTCTGGCATTGGAGATGGCGACGCGGTGCGTGTAGCGACCGACGTAATCGAGGACCTGCGGCGGTCCGGCGAACGGCGGTTTGGCGTAGACCACCCAGTCGGCCTGTCGCGCCGGCGCGAGGTGCTGGAGCCACGCGTGCCGATCGCGCAATGGGGTCAGGGCCCCGAAGAACTGGAGTGCGCCCGCGTCGAACGCGGCGTCGAGCGCGGTCAGTAACAGGCGGCGAAAGAGGCGGGACAGCACGCGGACGGGGAGGAAGAAGCCCGGTCGGCACGAGACCCACCGTGTGCCATCGATCGAGGGCCCTCCACCCGGGACCACGCAGTGCAAATGGGGATGATGGACCAAGGTCTGTCCCCACGTGTGCAGGACGGCGAAGAATCCGATCGCGGCGCCCAGATGGCGCGGATCGGCCGCGATGGTCCGTCACGTCTCCGCGGCCGCGCGGAAGAGGATGCCGTAGACGACCGCTTTGTTCTGCAGCGCGATCTCGGCGATCGCCTGTGGGACGGTGAACACGACGTGAAAGTACTCGGTCTCGAGGAGGTCGGCCTCGCGGGCCTTGATCCACGCCGCACGGGCGAGGGATTGGCACGTGGGGCAATGGCGGTTTCGACAGGAGTTGTACCAGACGCGCGTGTGGTCACAGCGGTCACACTGCTCGACGTGGCCGCCGAGCGCGGCGGTCCGACACCGTTCGATCGCGGTCATCACGCGTCGTTGGGCGGTCGACAGCGAGGCCCACGTCTCGGCGCACAGGGCGTCACCGTAGCGGCGGAGCACGTCCGCCACCGTCAGGGTGGGGCGATCCACGGACCGTCCTCAGACGACGCGTGGGCCGGCGGGTGAGGGACTGGGCTGTGGGAGTAAGTCCAGCGGGCTCGACGTCGCGCAGATCCGGGTCGTGGCGATGCACAGATAGCGCGCCGTCGTGTCGAGACTCCGATGGCCGAGCAGTCATTGAATGGTCCGGACATCGGTGCCGGTTTCCAGCAGATGGACGGCGAACGCGTGGCGCAGCGAAGGGGGGGGAATGGGCTTGGGGATCCGGCAGCGTCGGTGCGCTTTCCGACACGCGCGGTTCACGGCACGCGTGGTCAGCGGTTGCCCCGGGCGATCGCCGGGAAAGAGCCAGGGTCGGGATCGGCTCACCCTCCACCAGTCGCGCAAGATATTGAGCAGCCTCGGCGACAGCATGACGTACCGGTCTTTCCGCCCCTTCCCCTGGTCAACGCGGAGCACCATCCGTTGGCTATCGATCGCGGGAAGGGTGAGCCGGACGGCTTCAGAGATGCGGAGGCCTGCGGCGTAGCAGATCGTGAGGATGGTCCGATGCTTGGGGTGCTGCACACAGTCGAGGAAGTGGACGACCTCGGCGGGGCTGAGCACGACCGGCAGGGGCTTGACGATTTTTGGCGCGGGCAGCACGGCCTGGACGGACCACGATTTCTGGAGTGTCACGGTGTAGAGGAACCGCAACGCCGCGACCATGATGATGATCGTGCTGGGCGCCAACCGTTTCTCGGTGGTCAGATACACCTGATACGTGCGAATCTCCTCCGGGCCCAAGAGGGCCGGGGACCGGCCGAAGTGACGGGCGAACCGGGCGACGTGCTCCACGTAGGAACGTTGCGTCGCCGGCGCCAGATTCCGAATCTGCATGTCCTCGAGCATGCGTTGGCGAAGTGCGGTCATGGCGGGCTCCTGTGCGAAAGGCCTGGCGCATTCCAGGCATTCGGACGGGAGCGTATGCGAGGACGGGGATCAGATCAGAGACGAGGGTCGCAGGGAAACCCCAGACGCGCGCGTCACGCTCGAACCGTCGAGTCACCGTCTACCGCGAAGCGGTTTAGGATCCTCGTGCCAGGTTTAATCCCACCGGCTTTCAGCCGGTCAGCTTTCAGCAGGTCCGGTC
>JBDUCG010000306.1:0-2705 GCA_040003565.1 Chloroflexota bacterium
TCGCAGCGCGCGAGGCTGAGCGTCGATTCCATGAAGCGTCCGTGGATCGTGTTCCAGAGGACTTGGTCGAACACGGCGAGGTCGGACGCGGTCGAGTGGAACGTCCAGTGCCGCAGCAGCGCCAGCCCGCCGAACAAGATCGTTGCGAGCACCGTGGCGGCTAGCGCGATCCGGCCCTCGGATCGGGCGAGGAAAGCCGAACGCCGCCCCGCCACCACGATGAAAACCTAGCCGAATCGAGCGGGGGGACGCGCGGCGGTCACGACCTCCGGAGGCGCCGATAGCGCGCGGGCGTGAAGCCCGTGAATGCACGGAACGCCCGCGTGAGATGCGGCTGGTCCGCGAACCCCGCCTCGTAGGCGAGGCTGATGATGGGGTCGTCCGATTCGGCGAGACGGCGAGCGACCCACTCGAGGCGAAGCTTGCGGGCGTAGCTGCCGATCGCGATCCCGTTGAATGCGCGGAACGCGCGCACCAGATCGCCGGGCCGCACGCCAACGGCATCCGCGATCGTCTCGATGCGAAGGCCCTCGAGGAAACGTTCGTGGATCAGCTCGGTCGCCTGCGCGACCCACACCGGCGCCCCGCGCGGCAGCCGCGCCGAACGGGCGAGCGCGGCCACGAGCTCGAGGCCAAGGCCCTGCAGGGCCAGCGGGGAAACGGCGTCCGGGTGACGGAACTCGCTGACGATCGCCCGGCCGATGAGACCGGCGCGCGGATCGCGACGGTGGTCGGGCTGCGCCAACGCGTCAGCGGCCGGTCCGAGCAGGGGTGACCGCGGATCGGGCTGCACGACGACGATGTGCGCGCCGACCGCGCCGAAGCGATTCGTGTGCATCGTGCCGGCCGGCTCGACCCGGAGGCTCGACTCCCGGCAGACGAGCGCGTCCGCCGCGAGCTGCGTTTCGAAGCCGCCGCCCAGGACGACGGCGAGCGTTGGCCGGTCGTGCGCGTGTGGCGGGAGGACCAGGGCGGGCGGGAAACGTAGCTCCATGAAGCGGATCGGGCCGACGTCTAGTGTGGTCGCGCTCTGGCTCCCCCACGCGACCGTAACGTCCACAGTCGGAACTAGTCGCCGACGGTCCGTTTCGTTCAAGTCGCCGTCTGGACGTACAAGACCGCGCCGTTTCGGGGCGACAGTGTCTTCCCAAACGATTGGATGGGGAGGCACCGATGAGAAGGCGATTCCCTAGATCTCTGAGCGTCGCAGTGGCGCTGCTCGCGAGCGTCGCGATCGTCGCGGGGGCGGCCGCGGTCTCCGACATGAGCGGCGCGACGGGCGGCGGCCATTTCCTATTCGGCGGCGTCCTTGACGTGCAGTTCGGGTTCAGCGCCGTCTCCCAGCCCGACGGCAGCGCGCAGGGTTCGTTCCACCAGAGCTACACGCAGGGTGGGCTCACGACGAGCTACTGGGGGACCGTCACGTGTCTTTCTGTGGACACGGTCAACGGTCGCGCGTGGATCGGCGGCGTACTCACGAAGGTCGAATCGGACGATCCGACCGTTACGCGGCAGCCCGGCGAGGACGTCTGGTTCCGCGTGCTCGACAACAGACAGGGGCAGGACGCGGCCGATCGATCCACCGTGTTCGGCTTCGTGCCGCTGTTCGAGAGCTCCGCCGCGTACTGCGCCGCACGGCCATGGCCGGCCAACAACGCGCGAACGCACCCGGTCAGCGCCGGGAACATCAGCGTTCGCTAGCTGAACCTTCCGCCAGACCACGTCGTACGAGCGACGTGGTCTGGCGCGCCCTCGTCATCCTGCTCGCGCTCGTGTCGGCCGGTTGCGGCTCGAGCGACGTTGGGGCGACCGCTCCACCGACGGCCTCCGCGTTGGTGGCGGTCGCCGCCGACCTGACGGCGCAGTTCGCGTATGACGCCAGCGCGCCGATCGATCTGGTCGAGCGCAGCAGCGCTCCGGACGGAGCCCTCACGGTGCGCGACATCGACTACGCAAGCCCGAAGGGCGGCCGCGCTCGCGCGTACCTCATCACACCGCAGACGGCCGCGCCCGTCCCCGCGATGGTGTTCGTGGCGGGGTCGAATGAGCCACGCGACAATATCCGCGCCGAGGCGCTGAGCGTCGCGCGTCGCGGAGTGGTCGCGCTCGTGCTCGAGCAGTCGCAGATCGCCGCCGCGCGGTCGCGGATCTGGACCTTCACCGCACAGGACCGCGTCGAGGCGATCCAGACCGTCGTCGACGTGCGACGCGCGATCGATCTCCTCGTCGCGCGCGCCGACGTCGATCGCACGCGCATCGGGCATTACGGCTTCTCGTATGGCGCGTGGCTCGGAGCGATCGCCGGCGCCGTCGACACGCGCGTGAGTCTCCTCGTGCTGCGCTCGGGCGGACCGCAGATCCTGACCGAGCTCGCTCGCGCGTCCGGGCGCACGCTCACGCCCGAGTACTCCACGCTGATGGCTACCGTCGACCAGATGCGCTACGCGCCGAGCATCGCCGGGAGCGTGCTCGTTCAGAACGGCGCGCGCGATACGACGTTCACGGCGGAGCAGATGCGCGCATGGCAGGAGCGCATCGGCGGCGCCAAGACGGTCAAGACCTATGACGCCGGCCACTCGCTCAGCACGACCGCGAACGCGGACGCGGTCGCGTGGATCGCCGAACGCTGGCGTCTGCCCTAGCCCGTCGGGCTGGCGACGCCTTCGAAGAACGCGATCTGAGCACTGGCGTTCGCCTGGCGGACC
>JBDUCG010000307.1:0-2699 GCA_040003565.1 Chloroflexota bacterium
GTCCCGCGTACCGGCGTCGCACGGCGATGCTGTGGATCCTCTGGTTCGGCATCACGTTCACGTACTACGGCATCTTCCTGTACGTCCCGTCGCTGCTCGCCGGCCGCGGGCTCTCGGAAGTGCGGAGCAATGAGTTCTTCTTCCTCTCGACGGTCGCGCAGATCCCGGGTTACTTCAGCGCCGCGTGGCTCGTGGAGCGTTGGGGCCGGAAGCCAACCCTGACCCTGTACCTGCTCGGCACGGCCGCGGCCGCGTTCCTCTTCGGCAATGCCGGCACGGGCACCGACGCATTCGTCTATGCCGCGCTGCTGTCGTTCTTCAACCTTGGAGCATGGGGCGTGGTTTATACGTACTCGCCGGAGCTCTACCCGACCGGGATTCGCGCGACGGGCGCGGGCATCGCGGCGGCGGTCGGGCGTATCGGCGGGATCATCGGCCCGTTCCTAACACCGGTGCTGGTGCCGACGCTCGGTCAGTCAGGTGTTTTCGCCGTGTTCATGGTGCTGCTCGTCGTGACCGCGCTCAATGTGTGGCTGCTCGCCGAAGAGACGAAGGGACGTTCCCTGGAAGAGATCGCGGGACCGGTCGCCGCGTAGTGGGGCTCACGCCCGAACAGCGCACCGCGCTGCAGACGATCGGCAACGCCGCGATCGGCGTCGGCGTTGGGATGAGCGTCCTTGGCATCGCGTTCGTGGTGAGCCAGTTCGCGGCGGGGCAGGGGAGCGTTTCCCGTGCCACGTCGTCCCCCTCATCGGCGCTCGTCGCAACCGGAGTCACGTTAGCGACGACGACATCGCCGCCGCCTCCTCCTTCGACATCCACGCCTTCAGCTTTGCCATCGGCGACGCCTCCGCCAACCCCGGCGCCCGCGACGCCGACGTCACAACCGAGCCCTACGCTCGATCCGCTCACCTTGAGCGCGTACAGCAGCAGCGGAAAACGCTATGCGGCACTCCAGGCGCCGATCGATTACGTGTTCCGCGCGCCGATCTCGGGCACGGTGAAGGTCAGTCTCTATCAGCTCATCGACGGAGTGGTGCGCGTTGGCTCGAACGTGTCCTCGTTGCCTTTCTTTCCTTACATCACGCTCGAGTCGTCGGACCGGCGGATCATCTATCGCCCGGGCGCGCTGAACGCCGACACGCAGCTGCTGGTGAAGGACGGCGAACGCGCGGAGCTTGGCGCGCCGCTGTTCAAGATCGTCGGTGAAGGCGCGTCGTCGTGGCGAACGTTCTACGACCGAGGCGTCACCGCGAATGTGATCGCCTCGGTCGCAGCGTTGCCCTCGGGGTCGGAGCTCGACCCCGTTACGTTCTTTACCTCGCGCTGAGCCTTATTCCGAGTCTGTTCGCTGGTTGTTGTCGTTGACCTGGCCGCGGATCTCGCCGCCACTCCAACGGGTCGTGTGCACGTTGGCGTACACCGCACCAGCGCGGAGGGCTCGGACCGCCTCGTCAAAGGAAGCTGGCTCGATACCTTGCGCGTTCGGCCCGATGATGTCCGCCACCGCGATCGTCCCGGTGACCGTAGCCGGTGACGCGGGACACGCGGGCTTGCTCCCGCCGCCACAGAGGAAGGCGATGACGCCGCCGTTCGTGCTGCGCGCGCCCAAGTGGATGTGTGCGAAGAGCGGCGCGGTGCCGCCCTCAAGGTCGCTGTAGGTCAGGGTGTATGTGATCGTGTCGCCCTGGAGTTGCGCCTCGAACGTTCCCGTGCCGGTGGTCGAAATGGTGGCGATCTCCTGATAGCCCGTGAGCGTGTCCGCTTTGAAGCGGTTCTTGCCACCATCGCCCGCCACCGCGAGCGTGGCCGCCGCGAGGACCACTGGGACCGCGAAGATGAGCGCGCCGAACAAACGTCGCTTCCGCATGCTGCCTCCCTTTTTCCGCGCAGATCGCTAAGCAACTGGTACGCGCCAATGGGGGAGTCGGATCAGAAACCTAGACTGCGATCTCGTTGAAGGAACGCAGCGCGATCGTCACGGGAGCCGCCAGTGGGATCGGTCGCGCCATCGCGACAGACCTGTGTGCGCAGGGTGTGCGTGTGCTCTTCGCGGATGTGAATGTCGAGGAGGGCGAGCGCGTTGCCGCGGACTTCTCCACGGGTGGGTTCCAGCGCGCTGACACCGCGAAGCAGGCGGACTGTGACGCGCTGGTCGCACGAGCGGTCCGCGACTTCGGCGGGGTCGACATCCTGGTGAACAACGCGGGGTTGCAGCACGTCGCGCCGGTCGAAGAGTTTCCGGTCGAGACGTGGGAGCGCCTTGTCCGGATCATGCTGTTCGGCGCCTTCTATCTGACGCGCGCGGCCCTGCCGCACATGTACGCGAAAGGCTGGGGCCGGATCGTGAACATCGCATCGGTGCACGGGCTGGTCGCGTCGCCGTACAAGTCGGCGTACGTCGCGGCGAAGCACGGCCTCGTCGGATTCACGAAGGCCGTCGCGCTCGAGGCGGCCGAGAAGGGCGTGACCGTGAACGCGGTGTGTCCGTCGTACGTGCGCACGCCACTTGTCGAGAAACAGATCGCCGATCAGGCGAAGGTGCACGGGATCAGCGAGGACGCCGTGGTCCGCGACATCATGCTTGCGCCCGCCGCGCTGAAGCGGCTGCTCGAGCCGTCCGAAGTCGCCGCCTACGTGCGGTTCCTGTGTTCGGACGAGGCGAGCGGCATCACCGGCGCGACGCAAGTGATCGACGC
>JBDUCG010000308.1:0-2689 GCA_040003565.1 Chloroflexota bacterium
TCCTTCATCCCCTCGGTCTCGCGGAACGGTGAGGCGACGGAACCCGAGTCGAGATGGTCGCGTCCGATGACGATCGGCGCCCGGAGCTCGCCGCGCTCGACCAGCTCGTCGATCCGCTCGCCGAAGAGCGCGCGCTCACCGTACCCGAGCCAGCACACGCGTGCGGGGAGTCCCTGGAACGGCACGCGGTCCTGCGCGAGCCGGATCCAGCGCGCCAGCGTCTCGTTCTCGGGGAAGAGCTCCAGCACGAGCCGGTCGGTGCGGTGGATATCGGCGGCGTCGCCGGAGAGGGCGACCCAGCGGAACGGCCCGCGCCCTTCGGCGAACAGCGGCCGGATGTATTCGGGAACAAAGCCCGGATAGCTGAACGCGTCCGCGTACCCGGCTTCCTTCGCTTCGCCGCGCAGATTGTTCCCGTAGTCGAACGCGACGGCGCCGCTCCGCGCGAGCGCGACGATCGCCTCGCAGTGCCGCGCCATCGACTCGCGTGATCGACGGACGTACTCCTTCACGTCGCGTGCACGCAGGCCCGCGGGATCCTCGACCCCGGCGGGGACGTAGCCGTCCAGCGGATCGTGCGCGCTCGTCTGATCGGTGACGACGTCGACGCGGACGCCGCGGCGCGCGAGCTCGGGCAGCACGTCGGCCGCATTCGCGATGAGACCGATACTGCGCGGCGTCCGGTCGCGCAGCGAGCGCTGCGCGATGGACAGCGCGTCGTCGAGCGTCGGCGCGATCTCGTCGAGAAAGCCCTGGCGCTGGCGGCGCTCGGCGCGCGCCTGATCGACCTCGACGATGAGGCCCACGCCTTCGTTCATCGTGATCGCGAGCGGCTGCGCGCCGCCCATCCCGCCGAGCCCGGCGGTGACCACGAGCCGTCCCGCGAGCGTGCCCCCGAAGTGCTTCCGCGCGACGGCGGCGAACGTCTCGTACGTGCCCTGAAGGATCCCCTGCGTCCCGATGTAGATCCACGATCCCGCGGTCATCTGGCCGTACATCGTCAAGCCCGCGGCCTCGAGCTCGCGGAACTTTTCCCACGTCGCCCACTTCGGCACGAGGAGCGCGTTCGCGATGAGCACGCGCGGCGCCCATTCGTGCGTGCGGAACACCCCGACGGGCTTGCCCGATTGCACGAGGAGCGTCTCGTCGTTCTTCAGCCGCCGCAGCGTCGAGAGGATCTTGTCGAACGCTTCCCACGAGCGCGCCGCGCGGCCGGTGCCGCCGTACACGATGAGCTCGTCGGGCTTCTCCGCGACCTCCGGATCGAGGTTGTTCTGGATCATGCGGAACGCGGCCTCCTGCGGCCACGCGCGGCACGCGAGCGTGGTGCCGCGGGGTGCCCGGACGGCGCGTGCGGTGATCGTCACCGTGTCGATTGTCCACCCAGGCCGTGCCGGTCGAGGAAACCCTGCACCGCGGCGTTCCAGGCGGGCGCCGCCTCACGCGGCGCGGCGTGATGCGCGCCCGGCAGGACGACGAACTCCGCGCCGGGGATCCACGACGCCCATTCGCGCGAGCCCTCGATGGTCGCGCGCGGCTCGCGCTCGCCGACGATCAGCAGCGTCGGCACCCGGATCTTCGCGAGGTCGGCCTTCCGCGGGCGCTGATCCCAGTCGCTCAGCACGGCGATCGCGCGCCCTCGCTCGTCAGCGGTGCGCCCGAGGCCCGTGCCGGTCGCGGCCATCATCTTGCCCCACGCCGACGCCGCGAACTCCGGACTCGTCGTCGGCGGCCCCTCCTTTTCAGCCGGACCGGAACGCGGCTGCCGCACGATCGCCGGACGACCGGCGCGAGCCGTCGCCATCTCCTCCGCGAGCCACGCGCGCCCCTCCGCGTCGAGGTAAGGGACCGTGTGTCCGATCACGAGGGCGAGCGCCCGGCCGGGGTGATCGACCGCGAATTGCGCGGTGACGACGCCGCCGAGGCTCGAACCGCCGACGATCGCCTTCTCGATGCCAAGCGCGTCGAGGAATCCGGCGAGATCGTTCGCGAGATCCGCCGCGGTCCAGTTGCCCGGCGGGCTATCGGAGCGGCCGGTCCCACGCCGGTCGTACGTAAGGAAGCGGTAGCGCTGCGAGAACACCGGCGCCTGTCCGAAGAGCCACGGCGTGTGATCGTGCGCCTGGAAGACCAGCGGCGTGCCTTCGCCGAGCGACTCGTAGTAGAGCTCGACATCTCCCGCCGTCACGCGTGGCATCGGCGCATCATCCACCAAAGAAGCGGAGGAGGGTCGCATGCCGGCCGAGCTGCAGATCGCGTTCGCGCTCATCTCGACGGTCACCGTGGTCGGCGGCTTTATCTTCGCCGCGTACCAGTTCGTGGCCTTCGTGCGGCAGCGCCGTCAGGAGACCGCGCTCACGCTGATGAAGACGACCCAGCCGCCGGAGCTCTTCTCGCGATCGATCCGCAAGATCTTCGAGCTTCCCGATGCCGCGCCGGCCGACGCGATCCACGCGCTCGGGCCCGAGCTCGAGCAGGCGCTCATCGAGACGTTCGTGAAGTTCGAGAACCTCGGCTACCTCGTGTACTCGCGCGCGATCCCGCTCCACATGGCTGACGACCTCATCGGCGGCATGGTCCGGCTCACGTGGCGCAAATGCCGCGGCTACATCGGCCAATTCCGCGCGGTCAACCCAGCGGCGTTCGAATGGTTCGAGTGGCTGTACGACCGGATGGAGCAGTACCCCGC
>JBDUCG010000309.1:0-2684 GCA_040003565.1 Chloroflexota bacterium
TGCGGGTCGCGACGCAGGTTGCGATACCAGTCCGTCGTCTTGTCCGTACGCAGCCACAGCGCGCCGTCTTCAAAAGCGGACCAAACCGTCGTCTCCAGCGGCCGGCCGGTCTTCCGGCCGCGCGTCACCAGAACGATCTCGTCGGCGTCACGCAGCGCCGCCTCCAGGTCGGGGTCCACGCCTTAGGGCATGGCCGCGCGAAGCCGTGGTGCCAGCCGCACGAGGGCGGCGTGCTGACTCTCGCGGTAGGCCGGCGTCCAGCCGTGGCCACCGGGAATGCGCTCGATGAGTGACTGCGGCGCGGCCGAGGCGAGAGCATCGACGGTTCGCGGCGTGTCGACGAACGCGTCGTGATCGGCGAGAAGCGCGGCCAGCGGGCGCTTCCAGCCACGAACGATCGCGCTCCGGTCGACCGTCAGGAGATCGCGCGCGAGCTCGCGGCCGGCGCGCGCGTCGGCGGCGAGAAGGTCCGCCTGATCGTGCGCGAGGTGCTCGGCATCGACCTGCGCGCCCTCCGCGAACAGCCTGCGGTGGAGCATCGCCAGCGTTGTGCTCCGGCGGATCGGGCCCCACAGCGCGCCGGCCGGCGATACGAGGAGCGCCAGCTGCGCCCGTATGAGCGGTCGGATCAGCGCCGGGCGCAGAAACGGCGTGTGCAGCAGGAGGCCCGTGACGCGATCCGGCGCGAGCTCGGCGAACGCGAGCGCGATCGCCGTGCCCGAACAGAGGCCACCCACCGCAACGCGGTCGAGCCCGCGGGCAGCCAGGAGCTCCAACGCCCATCGGGCGTAGGCATGCGCCGTGTGGTGGGCGGCGAGCGGGGGCACGCCGGCGCAGCCCGGGAGGTCGGGTGTGATGACGCCGAAGTGTGGCTCGAGCGCGGGTAGCCAGGCACTCAGGTTGTGACGAGAGCCGTTCCAACCGTGGAACAGGAGTAGCGGCGGACCGTTTCCGCCAGTGGCATCCACGGCGGTCACGCTAACGTGCCGCGAGATGCCCGATCTGCTGACCGCCTTCGGCCTGCTCAGCGTCAGCGCGATGCTGGTCCTCTACGCGCTGGAGGAGCGCTCGCGCCACTTCGTGCTGGCGTTCGCCATCGCCTGCTGGGCTTCTGCCCTCTACGCGTGGCTCGCTGGCACCTGGCCGTTCACCGCCGTCGAGCTCGTCTGGGGATTCGTGGCCCTCCGCCGCTTCGGCCGCCGACGGGCTTAGATCCTGACCGCCGCCCTCGCGCTACTTCGCGAGCGCGAAGAGGTAGGCGGCGTGCGACGCGACAGCACCCTCCCAGTCGGCGACCTTGGGGTTGGACGGCTCGATGACGAAGTACTCATTCGGCGCGTGCGCGCCACTGCCGTGACCAAGGCCGAAGTGTCCTGCCGCGAGACGAAGCGGCTCGCCGGTGAAGACGCAGCCGGGGTAGCTGCCCGCGATGCGCGGCATGACGGCCGGCTCGATCCCCGCGCCGCGCAGGACCGCGAGCTGCGCCTGGATGAGCGGAGCGTCGAACGGCGTGTCGGTCGGGTCGTAGCCCCCGCTCGGCACGACCTCGATGTCCGCAAACCCGCGCTTCGCGAGATGAGCGCGGAGCTGAGCGAGCGCGCCGTCGTACGTCATGTCGGGCACCAGGCGCAGGTCGAGTTTCGCGACGGCGCGGTGCGGAAGAACGGTCTTGCCGCCTGGACCGGTGTAGCCCGCGACAAGTCCTTCGATGTTCACCGTCGGTGTGAACAGGAACTGCTCGAGGGATTCGCGCCACGACTTGTCGTGCGCCCAGGTCTTTGCGGCGAGGAGCTTCTTCGCGGTGCTCTCGCTCAGACGCTGCGCCGCGGCGTCCAGGAATTCCCTCTGCTCCACCGTCGCTGGTCGCGCCTCGCGACCGAAGCCGCCGATGGCCGGATCGCCGTCGGCGTTCACGAGCGTTGCGAGCGCCTGCACGAGATGGAACGCGGGGCTGTCGAGCCGCGCGCGGTTCGACGAGTGCACGTCGATACCCGGCCCGCGGCCCCACTTCTCGCCACTCGCGATGAGCTCGACCTCGATGACGCCCTTGGCGCCGAGGAGCACGCTGACGTTCCCGTCAGGATCCTGCCCTGCGCCCGGCATGACAACGCCGACGGTCTTCTTGAGCGCCGCCGCGACGTCGGGATGGCGAACGACCTGGCGGAAATGTGGCGAGCCGATCTCTTCTTCACCCTCAGCGACGAGGACGATGTTGATCGGCAGATTCTTCCCCGCCCCGCGGATCGCATGGAGCGCCGCGAGGAACGCGGCCTCCGGTCCCTTCTGATTCACCGCGCCGCGCCCGATCAACACCTTGCCGAAGCCCGGCTTGTCCACGATCGCCGCGTCGAACGGCGGCGACGACCACTCCGCGGGATCGGCCTGCTTCACGTCGTACATGAAGTAGAGGCCGAACGTGCGCGGCGCGCCGGCGTCAAGCGTCGCGAAGACGCCCGGGTAGCCGTCGGTATCGATGCGTGTCGCCTTCTGGAATCCCGCCTCGCGCGCCATGCGGATCATCAGGTCGCAGCCTTCGTCCATCCCACGGTCCTCGGCCGCGATCGACGGGTTCTTCACCCAATGCTGGAAACGCTGGATGCTCTCGTCGTGTCGCTTCTCGATCTCGGATCGGATCGAGCCGAGCTCACCGCTTAGGAGGGACGGACCGGAGCGCGTCGCCGTCA
>JBDUCG010000055.1:0-8931 GCA_040003565.1 Chloroflexota bacterium
GACGACGAAGCAGCGGATCCCAACCGACCCCGGGACGCACGTGCACGAACTGCCCGGCATTCGCCTGGACCGCGATCTCGGGCGAGCGGACGGCCAAGAGCGTGCCCAGCTCGCCGATCTGGGTGTTGGCCACGACGCGGCCTTGCTCGAGCAACATGCTGCAAGTCTCGCAGACGGAACGGGGGCGCCGAGGCGCCCCCGTTCCCTTGACGCATGCGAACCCGATGTCAGTCGGCTACGACTTGGAGCGTGAGCATGAACGCGGTCGGATTCCGAGGGGTTGCCCGGGCCTGGGCGTCTGCGCCCTCGCTTTGGACCTCGTCCTGATCCTCGCTGTCGTCGCCTTCAGCGTGATCCAGCGCGGATTGGATCCGGATGCCGATGCTGTCGGATCCGCCACCCAGGACGATGTCGGTAAGGTCGAAGTCCGCCTCGAGCGGATCTCCGTCGGGATCGACCTCGAGGCGTCCGAGGCGCCGGCCCTTGCGGCCGAAGTCGTCGGGTGTGAGCTCGAGGTCGGCGGGCGCGTACCAGTAGATGTTGTGTCGCAGCGTGTTCTTCTTGGGCTTCTTCGGTCCGTCGTTCGAGCTCTCCGTGGTGACGAGGTCCGTCGTTGCGAATGCGAGGTTCGTGTCGATCGGAGGCTGAGTCACCGCCCGGACCTCCTGCACGCCGAGCACGAGTCGCATGTGCGGAGTCGGGCCGCTGATGAGACCGAGGACCTCGTCGAGGCGGTACTCGGAGATGCCACGAAGCATCCCGATGAGGATGCCGTCGACGTTGACCTGTGGTCCTGAGAGGAGCACGCCGGCCTGGCTCTCGACGACGACCGGCTGTCCGGTCTTCGTGTCGAGCATGAGGTTGCCGAACGCCGCCGCGGAGATGTCGATCCTCGCTCCCGGCGTCGCTTCGACCTTGACGCTCGCGAAGCTCAGCGCGGTCGCGTCGATGACGGCGTTCGCATCCCCGGCGTCCTGATACGAGGAGACGAGGACGTCGGTGAACGTGTACTTGAAGAACTGGTCGCCGCCCTTGTCGGTGTTCGCTCGCTCACCCACGAGGGTCGCCTCTTTGATGTGCTGTCCGCTTGCACACGCGAGGAACAGCTTCGGCGACGACTTGTTGATGGGCATCGTGAAGTGGAAGTCCTGGAAGTTCACCTTGCCCGCCCTGAGCGGGAGGTCATGTGCGAACGTCCCGACCGCATTCACGCCCCAGCTGAAGGACTGAACATCGATCTCATCCTTGTGCTTGTCGTCGGTGCTTTCGCCCTTGATGCCTTCGATCTTGAGGAAGTAGTCGACAGCTGCCATCTCAGACCTTCTTGTTGGCCTTGAGATCCCAACCCGCAGTGATCGGTGCTTCCAGGGTGCCGTCGGACTTCTGCGCGGCATAGCTGAACTCGATCTTCGCGTACGCCATGCTCACCGCATCCGTCGGAAAGCTCTCGCGCGAGCCGCCACTCTGATACGACGTGATGAGCACGTCGTTCATCTTGACGATGAAGTAGTCCCCTTGACGACCACCCTGGTCTTCACCTCCGGGGCGGCGCCCACTGATCGTCGCCTCCTTGATGTGCTCTCCGGTCGCGCAAGCCTTGAACAGGAGCGGCGACGCCTTGCTCATGTTCGAGGTGAAGTGGAAGTCGTTGAACTGCGCCTTCCCCGCGCTGGCACCGCCGCCGGAAGCAAAGCTGCCGGCCTGGCTGACACCCCAGCTGAAGGACAGGACGTCGATCTCATCCTTGTGCTTACTGTCGATGCTCTCGCCTTTGATATCGCCGATCTTGGCAAAAATGTCTGATGCCACTCGCTTCTCCTACTCCAGCAGCTTGAGCTTGAACGCGGCTGCGCCGCGACCGCCCAGGCCGTATGTGTCTTGGTTCGCGGTGTAGCTGCCGCGGGCACCGGTGAACTTTCCGGTCCCGCCCACGATCGCGAAGCTGCGCTCCGCACCGCCACCTGCGCCCATCGCCACGATGGATCCCTCCGCGAGGACGAGGGTGTGGATCTCGAGACTGCCGATCCCCTGACCGGTGAGCTGGAACGGTGAATCGATCGCGAGACATGCGGCGTAGAACTCACCGCATTTGTCGCCGTCGGGCGAAGTGAGAAGCTCGCCGTAGACGGAATACGAGTCGCCCTTGCTCGGGACCTTGTCGGTGTCGGCATGCCAACCGCGGCCGAAGAGCTCCACGGTCTTTCCGGCACCGACGGGAACTGCCGCCAATGCGGGACGCTGATCGCCGGGTCTGATCGCGAGCGCGGCCGCCGCGGTCGCGGCGGCGGCGAAGAAACCGCGCCTCAGAACGGTGCGCCTGCGAGTCGCCGGGATAGGTGTAGTCATCCCTTCCCCTCCTTGCCGTGGCACGCTACGACCACCCAGCGGGCTGTCAAGCAATCCCGATGACACAAGAACACCGCCCGGCGGTCGTTTAGAGGGACTAGACGACGCGCTCGAGGAATCCGAGCTCGAACATTCGCCGCGCCGCCGGGAGACCGGCCTGCGCGTAGCGCTCGAGATCGGTGACACCCTCGCTCTTGGCGCCTTCGGCGAGCGCCTCGCGCAGCGTCCGCCTGCCGTCGAGCTGCGTCAGCAGCTGCAGCACCGACGGATCGAGGCCGGCTTGGAAATGGATGCCTTCGTCGAGCGTGAGTGTCATCTTCTCCATGCGCGGCTCGCCGTCGCGGAAACGCACGCGCTGCTCGACCGTCGCCACCGGCGCGACGCGGATCCGCTCGCCGAGGAGCGCGTCGCCGTCGGCGGCACCAGCGAGAAGATCGTGCGCCGCGAAGACCCGGAGGATCTGATCGCTCGCAGCGTTGAGCCGTTCCGCGGGGAACGGATTCGTCCGGAACCAATTCGTCCCAGCGCGCCGGCGGAGGATCAGTGACCCGTAGGCGATCCCACGTATGCCGAGGTCGCGGTAGTAGGCCATCCACGTATCGATGAGCTGCGCGTAGCGCACCGGGTCGCCCGATTCCATCTGGTTCCAGACCGCCGCCGTTTCGAGCGGCTTGTCGGTGCGGTAGTGAAGAAGCCACGCGTCGCAGCCGCTGCCCCCGACCCAGCGCCGTACGGCTTCCGTCTGTTCCCCCTCGGGAGCGGCGATCCAGCTGATCTGGACTGTCGCGAAACCGCCCTCCTCGAGGTGCGCCGGGACCTCGCGCACGACCTGCTCCGAGACGCTGTCGCCCACCAGTCCGCTGTCGCGGTAGATGTACTCGCTCGCCGGCGAGATCACATACGGCGGATTGCACACGATCGTGTCGAAACGCTCGTCGCCGATCGGCTCGAACCAGCTACCCGCCCGGTGTTCGATGTTCGGCGCGGGGTTCAGCTGCGCGTTGAACGCGGCGAAGTTGACGGCACGGGGACTCACGTCCGTGGCCAGTACGCGCTCCGCATGCGGCGACGCGAGCAGCGCCTCAACGCCGCAGCCGGTGCCCAGATCGAGGAAGGCACGGACCGGTCGTCGCACCGTGAGGTGCGCCAGCGTCACCGATGGACGATGCACGCCGGGCACGTGATCGGCCGGAGCCGGCTCGCCGGCGCGAAGCCGGACGTCGGAGGCGATGAGCAGATGGTCATGCGGCACGATGCGCATGAGCGGTCGTGCCATGCCATTGCGGCGCTCCACGAGGCGCAGGCGGGCGAGATCCTCGACGGTCAGCGGCGCGATCGCCTCCGCCACCTGATCCTCCGGCACGTCGAGATCGAGGATGAAGAGCCGCACCAGCGCGCCGAACGATCCGTGGTCCGCGAGCTGCCGGACCTGGACCGGAATGCCGGCGGAGCGAGACACGATCTCGTCGCCGGAGCCGAGCGCGTCGCCGATCTTGTCGGACGTATAGCCGGCCGAGTCGAGCATGCTGCGCAGGCGGCGGACCTGATCTGGCTGATCGAGCGGCAGCGGCGCGGTCACGAGCGCGATGTTAGTGATGGAGCGGCACACCCACGGAGAAGGTGTAGCCGTCGGGATCTTCGAGCAGGCAGTCGCGCCAGCCATGCGGCGGCCAGTCCTTCGCCGGCGCGAGCACCGTGTAGCCCGCGGCGAGTGCGCGCCGCTCCGCCTCGTCGGGATCGATGCCGAGCAGGCGGATCTCGACGCCGAAGCCGCGCTTGCCCGCCTCGGCGAGACGAGACCCCCACGGCTGCCGCGTGTAGGTGCGATCGGCGTGCAGCTGGATCGTCGCGCCGTCCCGCTCGAGCGCCGCGTAATCGGCGGTCTGGTGCAGGACGCGGAAGCCGAGGACCTCCGTATAGAAAGGAGTGCTTCGCGCGATGTCCCGCACGATCAGGTTGAGCGACAGCCCTGCGAGCGTGCGGCCGTACTCGTCGGCGCTCATGAACGAGGACTTCATGCCCGCATCGCCGTCCACCACAGCGGAAGTGTGAGACCCAGAAGCAACGCGCCGACGAGCAGCGCGGGCGCCGCGCCGACGGCCGCGAGGACACCGCCGAGGAGCGCGCCGCCGGCCGCCCCGGCGTCCTGCCAGGTGTGGAGCGCGGCGAGGATGCGCGGCCGGTCGTGATCGCGAGAGCGACGCGACACCACGAGCTCGACCGCGATCGTCGTGGTCAGGCCGTTCACGAACGCGATGCCGCCGATGACCACGAACAGGATCGGGTCCGGGCGCAGCACCGCAAGGAGCGCAACGGACGCGAGGGCGATGACGGTGGAGATCACGAACGCGCCGTTCGCCGAGCGATCGCTCCAGCGGCCCGCGATCGGCGTCCACACGACCTGCGCGACGCGCTGCGTGAGCGCGAAGGCGGCCGCGACGAACGTCGCAGGTACGACGAACGCGAAGATCGGCGCACCGTCGTGGAACAGCTCGTCCACGCGGAATCCCCCAGCCGCCACGAGGATGCCCGCGTACAGGCCAAGCTGGACCGTCGCCGTCACGAACAGCGCGAGGAGTCGCGGCTCCCAGACCGAAGCCGGGATGTGCCCCTCCTCTGGCACGCGTATGTGGCGTCGCCAGCCCGCCGCGAGATACGCCGGACCGATCCCCGCGACGAGGGTGAGGCCCGCGGCGACCACGCAGGCGCCGGTCCATCCGATGCTCTCGATCGCGAACGGCGCGAACAGCGCGCCGGCGAAGTACCCGATCCCCCAGATCGCGCGCGTATTCCCGATGCGGCGACCCGCGTGCGACGCGGCGTCCTCGAGCGCGGCGAGGAACGACCCGAGGCGCAGCAGCGAGTAGCAGAAGCCCCAGAGAAGCCGACCGAGAAGGAACACCGCGAGCGCTGCGGGAAGCGCGTACATCGCCGTCGACACGGCGCTGAGCACGATGGCCACGACGATGAGGGCGCCGGGTGGGAAACGTTCGTACAGGCGCGCGGCGAGCGGATTGGTAAGGAGACGCACCCAGCGGTTGAGCGAGAGGATCACCCCGACCATCGGGCGCGAGATGCCGAGCGAGGCGGCGCTCACCGGAAGGACGGTGTAGAGGAGCGTGTCCCCGAGGAGCGATGCCGACACGACGAGCGCGGTGGAGAGCGCCGGCGCCTTCCGATGCTCCTGCGCTCCGGCCGATCGGCTCAGTCGGCGGCCGCCAGCGCCGCGGGCGCGCGGTACTCCGAGAGCGGCGCGACCGAGTAGGTCACCGCGCTCGCGCGCAGCGCGGTCACGACCGCGAGCGCCGTGTCGAGCGAGGTAAGGCACGGCACGCGCGCCTCGACCGCAGCGCGCCGGATCAGGAATCCGTCACGATCCACCGTCTTGCCCAGCGTCGGCGTGTTGACCACCGCGGCGCAGCGGCCGGAGCGGACGATGCGGAGGATCTCGTCGTCACCTTCCGACAGCTTGCCGACCTCGCGCACGTCGATGCCGAGCGATCGGATGAGCGCGGCCGTTCCGCTCGTCGCGACCAGCTCGTACCCGAGCCAGTGGAAGCCCTCGATGATCGGCACGACCTCCTGCTTGTCCTTGTCCGCGACGGTGATGACGACGCTGCCGCTCGACGCGGGCGCGAGCCCCGCCGCGACCAGCGATTTCCACAGGGCCGGCGCGAAGGTGCGGTCGATGCCCATGACCTCGCCGGTGCTCTTCATCTCCGGTCCGAGATAGGTGTCGACATCGAGGAGCTTGGCCATCGAGAAGACGGGCGCCTTGAGCGCGACCAGGTCGCCGCTCGGCCAGAGGCCGTCGTCACGCGCGTACCCCTCGGCGGCGAGCGTCGATCCCAGCGAGATGGCCACGGCGAGCCGGACGAGGGGGACGCCGGTCACCTTCGTGAGGAACGGCACTGTGCGACTGGAGCGCGGATTCACCTCGAGGACCCAGACCCGACCCTCTTCGACGATGAACTGGATGTTGAGGAGTCCGATGACAGGGAGCGCGGCGGCGATCTGCCGCGTGAGCTCGACGACGCGGTCGCGCTCGTGTGGCAGGAGGTTCTGCGCGGGGTACACGGCGTAGCTGTCGCCCGAGTGAACGCCGGCGCGCTCGATGTGCTCCATGATCCCGGCGACGAGCGTGTCGTGGCCATCGCTCACGGCGTCGACCTCGACCTCTTTTCCACGCAGGTACTTGTCGACGAGCACGCGACCCGTGCCGGCCTCGAGGGCCGATCGGAAGTAGCGCTCGAGATCGTCGTCGCTGTACGCGATCTCCATCCCGCGGCCACCAAGCACGTAGCTGGGCCGCACGAGGACCGGATAGCCGACCTCGCCCGCGATCTTTCTCGCTTCGACGAACGACTCGGCCGTGCCGCCAGGCGGTTGCGGAATGCCGAGCGCGTCGGCGAACTCGTGGAATCGCCGCCGGTCCTCGGCCAGCCCGATCGCGTCCGCGGTCGTTCCGGCGATCACTCCGCCCATGCCCTCGATCCGCTCGGCGAGATTGAGCGCCGTCTGCCCGCCGAACTGCGTGAAGACAGGAATACGGGGCGCGAGCGAGTCCGCCCGGCCCTCGACGCCGCGCCCCGTCATGCGCTCGTTGTCCAGGATCGCCGCGATCGACTCTTCATCGAGCGGATCGAAATAGAGGCGGCTCGATTCGTCGAAGTCGGTCGAGACGGTCTCGGGATTCGAGTTCACCATGATCGACGCGACGCCTTGATCGCGCAGCGCACCGGCCGCCTGGACGCAGCAGCAGTCGAACTCGATGCCTTGACCGATCCGGATGGGACCTGACCCGAGTATCAGCGCCTTCGTTCCCTTGAGCGCCTCGGCTTCGTTCTCCGTCTCGTACGTCGAATAGAAGTACGGCGTGACCGCTTCGAACTCGGCGGCGCAGGTGTCGACCATCTTGTAGACGGGCCGGATCCCCCACTGCGCGCGGAGGCGGCGCACATCGGCGGCGAGCATCCCCGCGAGCGTCGCGATGTCCGCGTCGGCGAAGCCGAGCCGCTTCGCGCGACGCAGAAGCGTCGGCGTCGGCGTCTTGCCCTGCAGCTCGTCCTCGGCGAAGCGCACGATCGACGCGAGCTTGCGCAGGAACCAGCGATCGATCTTCGTTCGCTGATGCACGTCCTCGACGGTCGCGCCGCGGCGGAGAGCGGCGAAGAGACGCCAGAGCCGGTCGTCGGTCGCGCCGCTCGACAGGAAGCGATCGAGGAACGGCACGGGCTCCGTGACGTCGACCCAGGACGGCGCCTCCCACAGCAGGCCCTGGCCTTTGACCTCGAGCGAGCGCAGCGCCTTCTGCATCGCGGCCTCGAAGGACCGGTCGATCGCCATGACCTCGCCCGTCGCTTTCATCTGCGTACCGAGCGAGCGATCCGCGCCCGGGAACTTGTCGAAGGGCCAGCGCGGGATCTTCACCACGACGTAGTCGAGGGCCGGCTCGAACGCCGCGGACGTGCGCTTCGTGACGGCGTTCGGGATCTCGTGCAGCCGCTTGCCGATGGCGATCTTCGCCGCGACGCGCGCGATCGGATAGCCCGTCGCCTTCGAGGCGAGTGCCGACGAGCGAGAAACGCGCGGGTTCACCTCGATCACGAAGTACGGCACCTGCGCGTCAGGGTCGGCGGATGGCGACCGTTCGGGATGCAGCGCGAACTGCACATTGCAACCGCCCTCGATGCCGAGCGCGCGGATGATCCGCAGCGCCGCGCTGCGTAGCATCTGGTACTCCTTGTCGGTCAGCGTCTGAGACGGCGCCACGACGATCGAGTCGCCGGTGTGCACGCCCATCGGATCGAGGTTCTCCATGTTGCAGACGGTGATGCACGTATCGCCCGCATCGCGCATGACCTCGTACTCGATCTCTTTCCAGCCGACCAGCGATCGCTCGATCAGTACCTGCCCGATCGGCGAGGCGGCGATGCCGCGGGCGCTCCGCGTGATGAGCTCGTCACGATCGTTCGCGAAGCCGCCGCCCGTACCGCCAAGCGTGTATGCCGGGCGGACCACGAGCGGGAAGCCGACGCGATCAGCGAACGCGACCGCCTCGTCGACGCTGTGGACGGTGAGCGATTCCGGCACGGGCTCGCCGAGACCGATGAGGAGCTGCTTGAAGGCCTCACGGTCTTCGGCCTGCTGGATCGCGGAGAGTGGCGTGCCGAGGAGGCGCACGCCGTATCGCTCGAGCACGCCGGCTTCGGCCAGCGCAACCGCCAGATTCAGGCCGGTCTGCCCACCGAGCGTCGGGAGCAAGCCCGCCGGCCGTTCCCTCGCGATGATCCGCTCGAGCACCTCGACGGTGAGCGGCTCGATGTAGGTGATGTCGGCTACACCGGGGTCGGTCATGATCGTCGCCGGATTCGAGTTGACCAGCACGGTCTCGATGCCCTCTTCGCGCAGCGCGCGGCACGCCTGCGACCCCGCATAGTCGAACTCCGCCGCCTGTCCGATCGTGATCGGGCCCGACCCGATGATGAGCACTTTCATGCGAGCGGGCTCCGCGACGTGAGACGCGCGCCACCGCGTCACGCACGTCGGAGAGGAAGTGATCGAAGACGGGCTCGTTATCGCGCG
>JBDUCG010000310.1:0-2663 GCA_040003565.1 Chloroflexota bacterium
GAGGCGATCGAGTCGGAGAGCCGCGACGCGGTGCTCACGATCACGAGGGTCGACGTGCCGCACAGCGGGCTGCCCTAGGCTGGCCACTGGGCGGTTGAGGTTGAGCATCGACGTCGCGACCGAGCGTCCGTGGTTCGCGCACTACGACCCTGGCGTGCCGCGCACGCTCAGCTATCCCGCCATCCCGCTGCAGCAGCTCCTCACCGACACCGCCGCGCGCCACCCGACCGCGGTCGCGACGGTCTTTGGCGCTCTCGTCGGGCACCGGCTCCTGGAAACGTCACTCACCTACGCCGAGCTCGACCGGCTCGCCGACCGTTTCGCCGCAGCGCTGCAATCGCTCGGTGTCCGCAAAGGCGATCGCATCGCGCTGCTTCTGCCCAACTGCCCGCAGTTCGTGATCGCGTTCTACGGCGCCATGCGCGCGGGCGCGGTCGTGGTCCCGTGCAACCCGCTCTACACCGCGCCCGAGCTGCACCGGCAGCTCGCGGACTCCGGGGCCGAGACGCTCGTCGCGCTCTCACGACTCCACGCCGTCGCCCGCGCGGCGCGCGAGGGGACGGCGGTCCGGAACGTGATCTTCTCGAACATCAAGGAGCATTTCCCGCGGCCGATCCGCCTGTTGTTCACGCTGACGCGTGAGCGCCGCGAGGGACATCGGACGACGATCAATGCGTCCGCGGGCGAGCATGAGTTCCGAGACCTCCTGCGCGCCGGCTCCGCCCTTCGGCCCGTGGACGTCCGTCCCGAGGACACCGCGGTCCTGCAGTACACGGGCGGCACGACCGGCGTGCCCAAAGGCGCCGTTCTCTCCCATCGCGCGCTCGTCGCGAACGTGCATCAGACGCGCGCATGGAACCCCACGCTCGTGGAGGGGCGCGAATGCGGCGTGGCGGTGATGCCCCTCTTCCACGTCTACGGCCTCACCGTGCTCATGGGCCTCTCAGTAGCGACAGGCAGCGCGATGGTGCTCATCCCGCGATTCGATCTGGAGCATGTGCTGCGCGCGATCCAGAAGCACCGCCCGCGCTCGTTCGCCGGCGCGCCGCGCATCTATGTCGCGGCCGCGAACGCGCCCGATCTGGCGCGCTACGACCTCCGCTCGGTCGAGGTGTTCGCATCGGGATCGGCGCCGCTCCCGCTGGAAGTGCAGTCGCGCTTCGAGCAGCTCGCCGGTGGCGGTCGAGTGAACGACGGCTACGGGCTCACCGAGGCGGCGCCGGTCACTCACACGACTCCGCGACGCGGACAGCGCAAGCTCGGCTCGATCGGCGTGCCTATCCCCGACGTCGACGCGAAGATCGTGGACCTGGAGACTGGACTGCGCGATCTGCCGATCGGGGAGACCGGTGAGCTGGTCGTGCGCGGCCCGAACTTGATGGACGGCTATTACGGAAGGCCCGAAGAGACGGCGCTCGCGCTGCGCGACGGATGGCTCTACACCGGAGACATCGCGCGCATGGACGAAGACGGCTACTTCTACATCGTCGACCGCAAGAAGGAGCTGATCATCGTCTCCGGATACAACGTGTATCCACGCGAGGTGGAGGAAGCGCTCTACGCGCACCCCGCGGTGCTCGAGGCCGCCGCGATCGGCGTGCCCCATCCCGAGCGCGGTGAGGTGGTGAAGGCCTTCGTCGTGCTGCGCGCCGGCGCGTCGGCCACTGCGGACGAGCTGCGAACGCACTGCGCCGCGAGGCTCGCGCGCTTCAAGATCCCGGCGGAGATCGAATTCCGGTCTGACCTGCCGAAGAGCATGGTCGGCAAGGTGCTGCGGCGCGCGCTCGCGGACGAGGATCGGGCAGCGCGCGAGGCGAAAAAAATGGCAGGGAGACAGCGTTGAAGATCGACGAGCTGCGGCGTGTTTGCGTCATCGGAGCCGGCCTCATGGGCCGACAGATCGCGCTCAACGCGGCGCACCACGGGTACGCGGTACGGCTATACGACGCGAGCGCCGAGCAGCTGCGCGCCGCGGAGCGCTGGGTCGACGAGTACGTCGCGTCGCGCATCGAAAAGGGGCGCTGGACGAAGGACGAAGCCGCGGCTGCGCGGTCGCGGCTGGACTTCGTCGCGACCCTTGCGGCGGCAGCGGCGGACGCGGATCTGGCCATCGAGGCGGTGATCGAGGACGTCGCGGTGAAGCGTGCGGTCTTCGCCGAGCTCGACCGCCTCTGCCCGCCGCGCGCCGTCCTCGCGACCAACTCTTCGACCTTCGTCTCGAGCCTGGTCGCCGACGCCACCAAGCGCCCGGCGCAGGTCGCGAATCTCCACTACTTCAACCCGGCGATGGTCATGGAGGTGGTCGAGGTCGTGCAGGGACCGCACACCTCGGCCGAGACGGCCACGCTCCTGGTCGAGTTCGCGCAGCGCGTCGGGAAGCGGCCGATCCTCATGAAGAAGGAGATCGAGGGCTTCATCGCGAACCGTCTGCTCCGCGCGCTTGGCCGCGAGGCGACTTTCCTCGTCGATGAGGGCTATGCCACCTTCGAAGAGGTCGATCTCGCTGCGGAGAAGGCGCTCGGCCACCCACTGGGGCCGTTCCGCCTCATGGATCTGACCGGGATCGACCTCGCGTTCATGATCCGCGCGGCGATCTACGAGAAGTCGGGACGCGACGAGGACCGGCCGCCGCGCTGCATCGAAGAGCGCTACCGCGCCGGGCA
>JBDUCG010000056.1:0-8895 GCA_040003565.1 Chloroflexota bacterium
CTAGCGAACCACCGCCGGCGCGAGCGCCGGCTCCTCGACGCGGACGGCGAGCTCCTTCACGAAGAGCATCGCCGTCGCCGCGTCGCGGAAACCTTCAGACAGCAGCGCGCGGGCGACGTGCTCCTCGTAGGAGCGCACCGGAGATGTGATCGGACGGCCCGGTGGCAGGGCGCGCGCGCAGGCGCGCACGAGATCGCGAGCGAGGTCGACGTCGCCGTTGGCGGTGCGCACCTTCACGACGTGCGGGTGGCGGTCCACGCCGGCGAACGCGAGCGCGAGCGCGTTCGGCCTGTCGTGCTCGTGGTCGATCATCGCGAGACGGCGGCGCATGGCCATCGGATTTCCGCCGATGAGATGCGGCGGCTCGTAGGCACCGCCGTGGCGGCCCAGGTCGAAGTCCCCCACCGACAGTTGCTCCGCCCGTTGGACGGCGTGCGGTGTGGTCATCGCGTAGAAACGGAAGAGATCGTGGGCGTCGACCGACGTCGCGTCACGCGCGCGCAGGTTGCGGTTCGACGCTGACAACGCGGCACCAGCCGCGGCGTACCACGTCTCCCGTGTATACGAATAGAAGCCGGCCTGGAAGAACGTCTCGCGCGGACGCGCTTCGTCGGGCACCGCCGCAAAGAGGCGCTGCATGCCGTTGCGCGCCGCGGACGCGCTGATGCCCGACAGCAGGCGGAACGCGCTGTCCGTACCGCCGGGCTCGGGCAGGGCCGCAAGGATGAGGATGACCCACTCCGGTCGGCGTCCGGTGTAGACGAACGCCGTGCTGCGGAGCTGCCCGCGGTACTCCTCGAGGTAGACACGAAGACGACCGCCGAGGCCGAAGAGTCCTCCGAAGCGGCCGCGCCAGCCCCCGATGGCGCCGCCCGCGAGCGGCACGGGCAGCGCGGAGGCGACGATCCCCTCGCGGGTGCGCAGCGCGGTCTCAAGAAGTGCCGAGACACGGCGCATGTCGAATGGGGTGGCCGCGCGCGCCGGCACGCCGGCTCAGCGCTTCCCGAACGAGAGGAAGAGACGGTGAAAGCGCTCGTCGCCCGTCAGCTCTGGATGGAAGGAGGTCGCGAGCAGGTTGCCCTCGCGCGCTGCGACGACCGTGCCGTCGGCGAGGCATGCCAGCACGTCGACGCTCGGCCCCGTCCGCGTGATCTTCGGCGCGCGGATGAAGACCGCGTGAAAAGGGCCGCCGGGCAGGTCATCGACATCGAGGTCAGCTTCGAACGAGTCGAGCTGACGGCCGAACGCGTTGCGCTCGACGGTGATGTCCATCAGCTCCGCGAGCGGATGGGGATGACCGGGAACTTCCTTCGCGAGGAAGATCGCACCGGCGCACGTGCCCCACACCGGCATGCCTGCACTGGCGCGTTCCTGCAGCTTCGGGATGATCCCGTAGTTCTGAGCCAGCTTGCCGATCGTCGTGCTCTCGCCGCCCGGGATGATCAGCGCGTCGATGTCGTCGAGCTGTTCCGGCCTCCGCACGTCGACGGCTTCGGCACCGATGCCACGCAGCGTGGCCAGGTGCTCGCTGAAGTCGCCCTGAAGTGCGAGGACGCCGACGCGAGCGGTCTTGGTCGCGCTAGATGCCGCGGACGGCAAGGCGTTCGACGGCCGGGATGGTCTCGAGCGAGATCCCGCGCATGGGCTCTCCCAGACCACGCGAAACCTCGGCGATCAGCTTCGCGTCTGTGAAGTGGGTCGTCGCCTCGACGATCGCCTTGGCGCGCCGCTCCGGATCCTCGGACTTGTAGATCCCCGAGCCGACGAAATTCCCTTCGGCACCGAGCTGCATCGTGAGCGCGGCGTCCGCAGGTGTCGCGATGCCACCGGCGCAGAACAGAACGACCGGTAGACGCTGGTTCGTCGCAACGTCGCGCACCAGCTCGACCGGCACGCGGTAGTCCTCGGCCTTCGCGTCCAGGCCGGTGTCCTTGAGCGCGGCGAGCGCTTGGATCTCCGAGAGGATCGCGCGGAGGTGGCGCACCGCCTCGACGATGTTGCCGGTCCCAGCTTCACCCTTGCTGCGGATCATCGCCGCACCCTCGTTGATGCGGCGGAGCGCCTCGCCGAGGTCGCGCGCGCCGCAGACGAAGGGCACTTTGAAGTCGTGCTTCTGCACGTGGAACTGTTCGTCCGCCGGTGTGAGGACTTCGCTCTCATCGACGTAGTCGACGCCGAGCGCTTCCAGCACCTGCGCCTCGACGAAGTGGCCGATGCGGCACTTCGCCATGACCGGAATGGTCACGGCGTTCATGATCTCGATGATCTTCTGCGGGTCGCTCATGCGCGCGACGCCGCCGGCTGCGCGGATGTCCGCCGGCACGCGCTCGAGGGCCATGACCGCAACGGCGCCGGCGTCCTCCGCGATCCGCGCCTGCTCAGCCGTGACCACATCCATGATCACGCCGCCCTTCAGCATGCGCGCCAGGCCGGTCTTCAGCGTCCACGTGGCCGTTGAATGCGGCTCGCCGACGGCCGTCGTAGCCGGGGCTGAGCGAACGCCGGTGCGACCGTCCTTACTCATCAATGTGTACGCAATCGTAACGCCCTGCCCGTAGAATCGGAACATGGCGGTCGTTGACGCGAACGTGCTGGTGCTCAACCTCGACTTTCAGCCGCTGAACGTGTGCAACGTGCGGCGCGCTGTCGTCCTGCTGTCGAAGCAGAAGGCGACGGTCATCGAGCAGAACGGACATGTCGTCACGAGCGAGCGCCTCAATTTCCAGTCTCCGTCCGTCATCCGCCTCGTCTATCACATCAAGCGACCGCGCCCGGTCGTGAAGCTCACGCGCAAGGAGATCCTCCAGCGCGATGACCACACCTGCCAGTACTGCGGCAAGCGAGGGAACGACCTCACGCTGGATCACGTGATGCCGCGTCATCGCGGCGGGCAGCACACCTGGGACAACGTCGTAGCCGCGTGCCGAGGGTGCAATCACCGCAAGGGCGGTCGCACGCTGGCGGAATCGCACATGACGCTCCTTCGTCAGCCGAAACGGCCACCGGCCACGCCGACCTACCTGTACTCCTCATATGTGCGCGCCGGCGAGCGCACTTGGGCGAAGTTCATCGGTATGGACGAGTCCGCAGCCGCATCCTGACGCGCGGTCCGGCAGCGACTTTGCACGGGAGCGTCTCGGCATGAAGGTCCTGTTCACGAAACGTACGTACGCGCCGATGGGCGGCTCGGAGAGCCTCACCTATCAATGGGCGACGCGGCTTGCCGCGCGCGGGCACGATGTCCGTGTGGTCTGCGGTCAGGCGTTCGACGAACGGCCGCACTTCGAAGACCGCGGTGTCGATGTCATTCAGGTGAAACCGCGCGGCGGCTTCCTCGGCCACGTCGCCGATGCGTCGACGCTCGTCGACCTCATGCGCGTCGAGGAGCTCGAGCGATACGCCGAGGACCGCGATCTCATCCACAACGTCGGCCGCGAGTACCTGGACAGCTCGCTGACCGTCGCGGACGAGCTCGACCTCCCGATCGTCCTCACACCACTCGCTCATCCCGGGCAGTTCCACGGTGGCGACACCCCGGCGGACTTCCTGCGCTACCGGCGCGCAACGGTCATCACGACGATGACCGACTGGGAGCGCGGCTGGTTCGGAGACCAGGGCATCGATCCGTTCCGCGTGATCACGACCGGCATGGGCGCGAACGCGGTGCGGTCCCACGAGGGTGCCGGGTTCCGCGCACGTCATCACATCCCAGTCGACGCGCCGGTGATCCTGTACGTCGGACGGCGCGAGCGCTACAAGGGCTACATCCACCTGCTCGACGCCGCCGAGCTCGTGTGGCAAGGCTACGGGGAGGCGCGATTCGTTTTCATCGGCGTTCCCGGGTTCTACGGCGCGATGGTGGACGAGTTCGCTCGCTACACGGATGAGCGCATCATCGAGATCGAGCGTGCGGCCCCGTCCGAGAAGTCCCAGGCGCTCGATGCGTGCGATGTGTACGCGATGCCGTCGGTCCACGAGACGTTCGGCATCGGGTATCTCGAAGCGTGGCTGCATGAAAAGCCGGTGATCGGCGGCGACATCCCGCCGCTCCGCGAAGTCATCGCGAACAACGTCGACGGACTGCTGGTGCAGCAGAAGGTCACGGATATCGCCCGCGCGATCACGCAGCTCCTCGACGATCCGGCCAAGCGGCGCGCGATGGGTCTCGCTGGCAATGCGAAGCTGCGCGAGCGATGGGATTGGGACCGTGTCATGGACCGCGTCGAGGATGCGCATCGACGCGCGATGGGCGCGCATCTGCCTGCGGACGAGGCGCTCGCCTAGCCTTTCTCGCGTGCGCGTCGTCATCGCGAAGAAGCTCCTGTCCACCGTCGGCGGATCCGAGGCGCTCGCTCGCGCGCTCGACCGCGAGCTGCGAGCGCTCGGCCATGACGTGACCCTCGTCGGGCTCCGACCCGCGTGGTCGAGGCCCGGCGTGCCGCGCGAAGCGCGGTCCGCGCCAGCGGGTCCGGTCACGATCCATACCAACGGCACGCGGTTCATCTTCATCCCGGTGCGCGGCGGCCGCGTGGGCGCGGCCGTCGACGGACTCCTGCCGACAACGCTCGTGCGCGCCGACGATCTCAGGCGCGCGGTCGCCGGCGCCGACATCGTCCATTCCATCGCGCGCGAATGGGCGGCGCCACTCGAGCGCGCCGCGCGCGACGTTGGGGCCGCCTTCGTCGAGACGCCGCTCGTGCACCCGGGTCAGCCGTTCTCCGGCGCGGGCACGGGGGACGTGGCCCGTTATCGACGCGACGACGCGGTCATCGCGCTCACGGAGTGGGAGGCCAGCTGGTATCACGAGCACGGCGTTGAGCGGGTGTACGTGACCGGCATCGGGGCGAATCTGCGAGCTATCCCCGAGGTCGCGCGCGACGAGGCAACGATCCTCTTCGTTGGACGGCGCGAACGCTACAAGGGGTATCACGCATTGCGGGACGCGGCGCGCCTGGTGTGGGCAGAGCGGCCGGACGCGCGGTTCGTGACGATCGGACAGGCGGCGTGGAACGCGGTCTTCGACCGGGGTCGCAGCGATCCGCGCTGGGTCGACCGCGGCGTCGTGACGGAAGATGAGAAGGCAGAGGCGTACGCGCGAGCGACGATCTTCGCGATGCCGTCGGATCACGAGACGTTCGGTCTTACCTACCTCGAGGCGTGGAGCGCGGGATTACCGGTCATCGCGGGCGACATCGCGCCGCTGCGTGAGGTCGTGCGCGAAGGCATCGACGGACTTCACGCGCGCAACGAACCGCGCGCCATCGCCGGCGCGGTCCTCGCTCTTCTACGGGATCCGGATCGGGCCCGCCGCATGGGGACGGCGGGCCGCGAGCGTCTCGCGCGTGAGTTCTCCTGGCCGGCTGTTGCGAAGCGCACCGACGTGGGCTATGCGGACGCGATCTCCACTCGCGACGGACGGCGTGCGCGGATGTAAGCGCTCGCGATGCGTCCTTCGACGCCCTCGAGCCGCACCTCGCGCGTCACCTCGATATCGATGGCGTCGAACCCCGCGCTCGAGAGCGCCTCGGTGTACGCGCCGAGCGAGATGGTGCCCGCGACGCAGCCGGCCCACAGGTCAAGACGCTGCTTCGCCTCCGGCGCCAGCTCCTCGAGCGCGACCATGTCGGCGACCGCGAAGCGGCCGTCGGGACGGAGGACGCGGAACGCTTCACGCAGCACGGCGCCCTTGTCGGCCGCGAGGTTGATGACGCAGTTGGAGATCACGACGTCCACCGAGGCGTCTGGCAGCGGAACGCTCTCGATCGCCCCCTTGAGGAACGTCGCGTTGCTCACGCCCGACCGCGCCTGATTGGCGCGTGCGACGTCGAGCATCTCGTCGGTCATGTCGACCCCGTACGCCTGACCACCTGGCGCGACACGCTGCGCGGAGAGCAAGACGTCGAGGCCGGCGCCCGACCCGAGATCGAGCACGACCTCACCGGGCCGGAGGTCCGCGAGAAGCGTGGGGTTGCCGCAGCCAAGGCTGGCGCTTGCGTCGAGCCCGAGGCTCGCGAGCTCCTCAGGCGCGTAGCCCTCACCGCAGCCGTTCGCGTCGCAGCAGCTGTCGTCGCAGCAGGCAGCGCCCCTGGCCATGTCGAGCGCCCGCTCGGCGTATTTCGCGCGCACCGTCTCCGTGATCTCGTTCATCTGTCCCTCCGGGCCGACCCATCGATGGGTCTCGATGCCTTTTGTGTACGGCACCAATTGATGTTTGTCAATGGGTAGACTAGGCTTCGTACATGAGCAAGCTCGAAGTCCTTCCCGATCGCGAGCGTGGCGTCTGCTGCACGGTCGATCTCGAGGTACCCGCGGCGCGCGCCGAGGAGATCGCCGACGTGCTGAAGGCATTGGCGGATCCCACGCGCGTGCAGATCATCCTGTGCCTTCGCGCCGCGAAGGAGCCGGTGTGCGTGTGCGACTTCACCGCGACGTTCGACCTGTCGCAGCCGACGATCTCGCACCACATGGCGAAGCTGCGCGACGCCGGCCTGGTCGAGGCCACACGGCAGGGCATCTGGAGCTATTACCGGCTCGCGCCGCATCTCCCGGCACCGGTCCGCCGGATCGTCGAGGCTCTCGGCTGAGCCAGCCGCGAGCGCGGACGTCGCGGCACCCCTCCGCGCTCGCGCTGTGACCGTTGGCCGGAGCCAGCCCCATAATCCACATGTCCCGTGCGAGATGTGATCGGGCAGCGTCGCCTGCTCGCCAGGCTTGGCGAGCGAGCGGTCCGCGGCGACGTGGCCCATGGGTACGAGTTCAGCGGTCCGCGGTCGATCGGGAAGCACACGCTGGCCCTGCGGTTGGCGCAGACACTGAACTGCACGACCGAGCCGGCGGTGCCGGGCGGATGCGGCGTTTGCATCGCCTGCCGGAAGATCGAGCGCGGTCTGCATCCTGATGTCCGCGAGATAACGCGTCTGGTGGACCAGGCCAAGCGCGACGACCGAAAGAACATCACGATCGAGCAGATCCGCGAGATGCAGCAGGACCTCGCGCTGCGCCCCCTCGAGGGCCGCAAGCGCATCGTGATCATCGACGACGCGGCGGATCTCTCGGAGCACGCCGAGGTCGCGCTGCTCAAGACCCTCGAAGAGCCGCCGCCGCACGCGGTGCTCCTCCTGATCACGCCGACACCGTCGCGTCTGCTCGAGACCATCCGGTCGCGTCTGCAGCCGATGCCCTTCCGTTCGGTCGCGCGCCTCGAGATCGAGCGTGCCCTGGTCGCGAAGTTCGGCCAGGACGCTGCGCGCTTTGCCTCGCCTGCGGCCGGCAAGCCCGGCATCGCGTTCGCCCTCGCGACGGACGAGAGCGCGCGCGCCGCGCGCAAGCAGTCCGAGGCCGAGTTCTATCGCCTTGTCGGCAGCAGGCTGACAGAACGCTTCGCGTGGGCCGCCGCCCTATCGGACGAGCGCGACTCGCAGAAGCGCGGGGAGCTCATCGAGAGCCGACTGGTGAACTGGAGCGAGCTCGTCCGTGACGCGGCTGTCGCCGGGACCGGCGTGACCGACCGCGCGATGCGGCCCGATCGTGACGACGAGAGCCGCCGCCTCGCGGCCAAGGTGACAACGCGCGACCTCGTCGACCTCGCGCAGCGCATGGAGCGCTGGCGGCGCGACGTCGTCGAAACAACTGTCAGCGCGCGCATGCTGCTCGAGCTCTTCGCGCTGAGGCTCCCCTACGTCGACACATTTGCGGAGGCTGCCTGATGCGTACCGTTGTTGGCGCCCGGTTCATGAAGGCCGGGCGCATGTATTTCTTCGATCCCGGAACGGTCACCGATTACCGCGTCAACGACTGGATCATCGTGCGCACCGACCTCGGCGTGGACGCTGCCCGGGTGCAGATCCTGCCGACGGACTCGCCGCTCGTGCAGGTAGATCCTCCGCTCGGGTCGGTCGTGCGGAAGGCGACGGTCGGGGACGTGCTCGAGATCAACAAGCGCGAGCGCATGGATGCCGACGCAACGCTGGCCGCCGCCGAGATGACCCGTGCCAGAGGCTTGCCGGTCAAGATCCTCGGCGCGGACTGGCAGTTCGACGGATCCGCGCTGACGATCTTCTACTCGACCGATCCGTCGGGCCGCGGACCCGCCGACGCGGACCTGGCCGAGCTGAGCGATGCGTTCTCCGCGCACTTCGGGACGCGCGTCGAGCTTCGCCGCATGGGCGCCCGCGACGAGACCAAGGTGATGACCGGCGTCGGCACCTGCGGGCGCGAGCTGTGCTGCTCGAGCTGGCTCGACAAGTTCTCGAACATCTCGATCCGCATGGCCAAGGAACAGGACCTGCCACTCAATCAGTCGAAGCTCACCGGTGTCTGCGGCCGCCTCAAGTGCTGCCTCATCTACGAGCTCGAGACGTACCAAGAGGTGAAGGGCAAGCTTCCAAAGCTCGGCGAGATCTTCCACATCCCCGCGTGTGTCAGTGGATCCTGTGGAACATCCGGCTGCGCGACGACGCAGGGCGTCAACGTCGTTAAGGAGTCGATCGTCGTCGGCCTGGTCGACGGCGGCCGCGCGGAGTACACCGCGACAGAGCTCGGCGTCACGTTCGATCCCGTTCCCGCGCACACGCGCGGCGTCGGCTCATACGGCGGCGACGAAGTTCTCCGACAGGAACGCCCGACCCCGGTTCAGGAGGGCGGAGTCAAGCGAAAGCGCCGGCGCCGCGGACGACGCGGCGGTCGCGATCGTGGGGGCACACCGCCGCAGGCGTAGCCGCGCTGCCGAATGACGCCGCGGGTCCAGTCGCGCCTCGGGGTTCTCGCTCGCGAGCGCGGCACGCCGCGCTCGCTCACGAAGTCCCACTCGCCGCCTTACCCGCGGCGGCTCGCATCGCAGACTACGCGTGCTCCTTGATCAGATCGCGCGTCAGCTCAGCTTGTCCCGCGTGCTCC
>JBDUCG010000311.1:0-2643 GCA_040003565.1 Chloroflexota bacterium
GATGCGATCGCGCAATGCCGGAGCGGGCGGACGCTCCACGGCGGCCGCGTACACGGTCAATGCCGCCGAGTACGCCGCGACCTCCGCGGTGCACGTCGCGCATGCACGCAGGTGTGCGTCGACGCGCTCCCGCTCGGACCGGTCGAGCGCGCCGAGCGCAAGCGCGCCGAGCTCGTCGACGGGGTGTTCGTTCACTGGCCGCCTCCTTCCTGAGCGAGACGATCACGAAGCTTGACCATCGCCATGCGAACGCGACTCTTCACGGTGCCCAGCGGCACTCCTGTGTGCGCTGCGATCTCGCTCTGCGACAGCCCGCCCCAATACGCGAGCTCGAGCACCGCACGTTGTTCACCCGGGAGCTCGGCGACGACGGCGCGAACACGTTCGTCCCGGATCGCGGTCAGCGCTTCCTCGTCGGGCTGTGATGCGCCCACAAGCTCTGCCCCCGCGTCCAACTCGAGCTCGCGCGCCGCGCGCTTGCCTTTGGTGCGCATCCAGTCGATCGCCTTGTTGCGCGCGATCGCGACGACCCACGCGCGAACCGCGCCGCGCTCCGCGCGATACGTGCTCGCGCGCTGCCAAACGGCGTGGAAGGCATCCTGTGTGACCTCCTCAGCGCTCTCGGGGCTACCGAGCATCCGGGTGAGGACGCCGAACACCAGTCGGCCGTGCCGGTCATACAGGTCGCCAAGCGCCTTGGCATCCTGACGCGCGACGCGGACGATGAGCTGCTCGTCGTCGATAGGTAGGGTCGATATGTCTATCTCACACTACGACCGACGCCATCGTTTCGGATCTGTTGCGTGCAACTGACGTCCGTAGGGGCACAACAACTGCGAGTCATCCGATCCGTTCCCGACCGTCGTAGTGCAGAGCGTGACCCCAAGACAGATCGCGATCGCCCTGGCGTGTGTAGCGGTTATCGGCGCATGCGCGCCCGTTCCTGCGGATAGCACCGGGCCCGCGGCGAGCTCGATCCCCGCGCTCGTAACGATCAAGGGCTTCAGCTTCACCCCGGACGTGCTCGAGGTGCGCGCGGGGACGACGATCGTGTGGACCAATCAGGACGACATCCTCCACACCGTGACCTCGGGCTCGGCGCGGAACGTCGGCCTCGGGACCTACGAGGCCTCACCCAGCGGCGCGTTCGACGGAAAGCTCGACGGCACGGGATCGAGCTTCCGCTTCACGTTCCCAACGCCTGGTAGCTATGCGTATTACTGCGACCGTCACCGCCACATGGTGGCGACGGTCGTCGTGAAGTGACCCATTAAGAGAGGAGCGAGACCATGAGACCACGCATCGTCAGATTCACAGCCGTAGCACTCGCATGCCTCGCCGTCGCGGTGGCCTGCGGGTCGCCCGGCACGAGCACCCCCAGCCCGTCGACTGCGGTGGCGAGCGCCACCGCGATGGCGAGCCCCAGCGCCGCGGTTACGTCGGCGACGAAGGCCGCCGATCTGCGCGTCGCGCTCAACACGCAGCTCGAGGAGCACGTGTACCTCGCCGGCTTCGCGGTGACCGAAGCGCTGCTCGGCAACACGCCGGGCTTTGAGGGCGGAGCTGCCGCGCTCGACATGAACTCAGTGGAGCTCTCGAAGTCGATCGGGACCGTATATGGGGCCGACGCCGAGAAGAGGTTCCTGGAACTATGGCGCGCGCACATCGGAATGTTCGTCGCGTACACGCAGGGCGCCGCGGCGAAGGACCAGGCCATGAAGAGCAAGGCCATGTCGGACCTTGATGGGTACCGCAAGGACTTTGACGCATTTCTGGCCGGCGCGAACCCGAATCTTCCCAAGGGTGCGGTGGCCGACCTCCTGGTCGATCACGTGAAGCACCTGACCGTCACGATCGACGCAGTCGCGTCGGGCGATCTGCAGACCGGTTTTGACATGCTGAAGATGGCGGCCGACCAGAGCCAGAAGATCGCCGACCCGCTGGCGATGGCGATCGCGAAGCAGTATCCCGACAAGTTCCCGGGCAAGGTCGACGCCAGGGCAGTCGATCTTCGAGTGACCCTCAATAACCTGCTTGGCTCGCACGTCTATCTCGCCGGCATTCCCGTGCGCATGGCGCTTGCGGGATCCGACTCGGGCTTCAAGGCCGGGGCCGCGACTCTCGACCGTAATTCGGTCGAGCTCTCGAAGGCGATCGGCTCCGTCTACGGGGTCGAGGCCGAGAAGAGATTCCTCGAGCTATGGCGCGCGCACCTCGGGATGTTCGTCGCCTACACGCAGGCGGCAGCCAAGGGCGACGCGTCCGGTAAGCAGAAGGCGCTCGACGACCTGAACGGCTACCGCGCGGACTTTGACGCCTTCATCAGCGGCGCCAACCCCAAGCTGCCGAAGGGCGCCGTCGCAAGCCTGCTGGTCATGCACGTGACAGGGATCACCAAAGCGATCGACGCGCTCGCCGCGAAGGACTACAAGACCGCGTATCCCGACCTCAAGCGAGCAGAGGATCACAGCCAGATGATCGCCGACCCATTGGCCGAGGCGATCGTCAAGCAGTTCCCAGACAAGCTCGCCAACTAGCGGTCCCCCTCCGCTGTCGAAAGCGCCCCGGGAGACCGGGGCGCTTTCGCGCGCTCACTGCCATTCGCGGGCGGCGATCTTCACGAAGAGGGCGAGGCCGTCGAGA
>JBDUCG010000312.1:0-2640 GCA_040003565.1 Chloroflexota bacterium
AGTCGACGGTGCTGGATACGGCGCTCCAGCCGGGGACAGCGAAGAATCGGCAGTGCCGTCCGACCGCCGGGACGGTGCAGGTCTGCAACGGGACCTACGGCAATAACGGCTGGCTCGGTCTGGCGCAGATCTGGATCTCTGGGTCACACATCACTCAGGGCGCCGTCAAGGTGAATGACACGTACTTCGCGCTGGCCCAGTACAACAACTCCAGTGAGAAGCAACACGTGATGTGTCAGGAAGTTGGTCACACGTTTGGTCTGGCCCACCAGGACGAGTCAGGGATCTCACTCAACACCTGCATGGACTATTACCACAACACCAGCAACAGCGACACGAAGAGCACGCATCCGAACCAGCACGACTACGACGAGCTCGTGGCGATCTACTCCCACCTTGACGCGGCAGCCGCAGCGGCAGTCGTTGTCGGGGGAGGCGCGGCCGGCGGCCTCGGCGACGCGAACGGTGACGACGGAACGCCAGCCGGGGCGTCTCCGGCTGGCGGCAGCTGGTATGCCGAAGATCTCGGCCACGGCCGCATCGTTCTTACGCACGTCTTCTGGGCTCCAGCCGGCCGTTAGCCGGTCTGGCAGCACGCGTACGAGGTCCCGCGCCGCATAGGCCGGGGCCTCGTCGCATATCTGCGAAGATTCGACGATGGCTGCTTTGAAGGTCGTCTGTGTGGGTGGCGGGCTGGGCGCGCCGACCGTGATGGCCGGCCTGCGCGCCTTCACGTCCGACATCACCGGCCTCATCGCCGTCACCGACTCCGGACGCTCGACGGGCAAGGTCCGGATCGCTCTCGACGTACCCGCGCCGGGCGATATCCGGAACGCGCTCACCGTCCTGGCCGAGGGCGACCCCGTACTTACGCGCCTGTTCAACCACCGGTTCGAAACGGACAAGAGCGAGGACTTGAACGGCATGGCCTTCGGCAACCTGTTCCTCGCCGCCCTGACCCAGCAGGAGGGGTCGTTCCTCGTCGCGGTGGAGGAGGCGTCGCGCCTCCTGAAGCTCCGCGGCCGCGTCCTCCCGGTCACCCTCTACAACACGCACCTCTGCGCCGAGCTCACGGACGGGACCATCGTCGAGACCGAGGTGAATGTCCGGGCCCTGGGGAAGGCGCCCATCGAGCGCGTGTTCCTCAAGGACACGCACGTGGTCGCGACGCCGGGGACGGTCGAGGCGATCGGGTCGGCGGACCTGATCACGCTCGGCCCCGGCAGCCTGTACACGACGGTGTGCGCGTGCCTCCTCGTCCCCGACATTGCGCGCGCGATCGCGAATGCGGAAGGGCTCGTCGTCTACGTCGCGAACACGACACGCCAGCCCGGACAGACCGACACGCTCACGCTCTCCGATCACGTCCGCGCGGCGCAGGACTATCTCGGAGGATCAGGTCTCGACGCCGTCCTGGTGAACGACGATCCGCCGCCGGCGCATCTTCGCCTGCACTACGCGGAGAAAGGCCTGGAGCTCCTCGAGCCGACGGCGGAGGAGCTCGAACGCATCCGCGCGCTGGGCGTGCGTCCGGTGACGGCGCCGATCATCGACAAGTGGAGCGGGCCGCGCGATCTGTGGCTGAAGCAGGACACCATCCGCCACGACTCCGAGCGCGTGGCGCGCGCTCTTGTCGATCTCGTCGAGCAGCGCGACCGGCCCGCGCTGCGCGCACTCTGATGGCGGTGGCCGCGCGCGCCCGGCACTTCGTCTCCATCGCGGATCTCGATCCCGGCGGTCTGGCGTACCTGCTCGACCGCGCGGCGGAGCTCAAGGCGGCGCGCTCGCGCCGCGAGCCGCTGCTCGCCGGCCGCACGCTCGCGCAGATCTTCGAGAAGCCCAGTCTCCGCACCCGGCTGTCGTTCGACGTCGGGATGACCGAGCTCGGCGGTCACTGCGTCTATCTGTCGCCACAGGAAGTGGGTCTGGGCCGCCGCGAGAGCGTTGCCGATGTCGCGCGCGTCGTGAGCCGCATGGTCGACGCAGTGGTGCTGCGCACCAACGCACACGAGACCATCGAGGAGTTCGCGCGCTTCGCGTCCGTCCCGGTGATCAATGGACTCTCCGACCTCTCGCATCCGTGCCAGGGCCTTGCGGACATCCTCACCATCAGCGAGAAGAAGGGGCCCGATCTGCGTGACGTGACGGTCGCCTACGTGGGCGACGGGAACAACGTCCTCAACTCGCTCATGCTCGCGGTCGTGCTGCGGTCCGCTCACATGCGCGTGGCGACACCGGCGGGCTTCGAGGCCATGCCGCGATACCGCGAGCTCGCGGAGCGGAAGGCGAGCGAGGCGAGCGGCTCGATCGAGTTCGGCAACGATCCGGTCGCCGCGGTGCGGGACGCCGACGTCGTGTACACCGACGTGTGGACGAGCATGGGCCAGGAGCAGGAGTACGAGCGTCGCCGCCGCGCCTTCATGGGCTACCAAGTGAATGCTGCGCTCCTGCGGCACGCGAAACCGGACGCGATCGTCATGCACGACCTGCCGGCGCACCGCGGTGAGGAGATCACCGACGAAGTCCTCGACGGGCCGCAGAGCGTCGTGTTCGATCAGGCCGAGAATCGCCTGCACACGCAGAAGGCGATCCTGTGCTGGCTGCTGCGAGGTGAGACATGACCGAGCGCGTGATCCTCGC
>JBDUCG010000313.1:0-2639 GCA_040003565.1 Chloroflexota bacterium
TCTGCGGCAGGCCCGCGCCCAGCGCCGCCTGCCGCGCGGGCGCCTGACCGACGCCAGCCTGAACGACGTTCCCCATGAAGACCTCGTCGATCTTGTCGGCCGCAACGCCGGAGCGCTCCAGCGCCGCGCGGATCGCGATCGCGCCGAGCTTCGGCGCAGCGAGCGGAGCGAGTCCGCCGAGGAACGCGCCGATCGGCGTGCGCGCGGCGCCGACGATGACGACGTCGCTCATTCGTCCTCCAGCAGGCGCTGCGTCACGTGCTCGCGGTACGAGCGGATCTCGTCGCGCAGCGCGGCGAGCTCGCTCATGCGGTCGTTCAGCGTGCCGAGATGCGCATCGAGCAGTTCGACGAGGCGCGGCAGCACGCTGCGGTTCGATCGATGCCGCTGGAACATGCGCTCGAGCTCGAGCATCTCCTGCAATGAGAGGCCGAGCATCTTGAGCTTACCGATGTACTTGAGCCGACGAACGTCATCGTCGGTGTAGACGCGCACGCCGCCGTCGAGACGCTTCACGGATTCGAGGAGGCCGAGCTCCTCGTAATACCGGATGGTCCGCTCGGTCAGTCCGACCTTCGCGGCAAGCTCCCCGATGCGGTACTGGCCGACCGTCGTCGCCACGCGCCTCTCCCCGAGCGAGCTTTGCCAGTTCACGTCAACTGGCGGCCCGAGCATACCCCCCGCAGCCGTCCTCAGCCCGCAAGGCGACGCAGCGCGAAGGCGAGCGCGTCGGACGCGAGCGCGGCGTCGACCGTCGCCGCGGTTTCACGCGGCGTGTGGCTCCCGCCGGTCGAGCGGATGAAGAGCATCCCGGTCGGCACGCCGGCGAGCGCGGGGTTCTGCGCGTCATGGCCCGCGCCGCTCGAGAGCGCCGGCGCCTCGACCCCGACGCTCGCGGCGGCACGCGTGAACAGGTCGCGCATCGCCGGGTCGAGCGGCGTGGGCGGGACCGCATTGAAGAGATCGATCGAGGTCTCGAGTCCGCGCGCTTCCGACACGCGCTTCACCGCGTCGTTGAGGTCGGCGAGGACCGCGTCGATGCGGCCCTGATCCGGCGCGCGCACGTCGATGGAGAAGACGCACTCGCCCGGGACGACATTCTTCGCACCGGGACGCACCGCGATCTCCCCCACCGTGCCGACGGTGTTCTCCCGCGCGCGCGCCGCGGTCTCCAGCGCCAGCGCCATCTCGGCGGCTCCGAGCAATGCGTCGGCGCGCGCGGTCATGACCGTCGCGCCGGCATGGTCGGCACGCCCCTGCACGGTGACGCGGCCATGCACGATGCCGACGATGTCGCTGACCACGCCGAGCGGTCGATTCGCTTCGGCGAGGCGCGGTCCCTGCTCGATGTGCAGCTCGAGATAGGCCGCGATCTCGCGCGGATCGCGCGCCGCGAGCGTCGGATCGCCCTGCTCGCCGAGGGCGCGCAGTGCGTCGGCGATGGAGGTCCCGCCCCGGTCGGCGCGCTCCGCTGCGCGCGCGGGCAACCGGCCGAACGCTGCGGCGGATCCGAAGAGACCAATGCCGAAGCGCGCTCCCTCCTCGTCGGCCCAGGCGACGACCTCGACCGGCCGTTGGAAGCGCGTGCCCACGTCGAGGAGCGACTCGATCGCCTCGATGGCGCAGACCACGCCCAGCGCGCCATCGAAGCGACCCCCCTCAGGCACGGAATCGATGTGCGAGCCGACGAGCACGAGCGGATCCTTGTCGCGCTCGCCTGCGAACCTGGCGAACAGATTTCCGGCGGCGTCGCGACGGAGCGTCGCGCCGCGCGCGGCACACCAGGAGCCGACGAGATCGCGCGCGGCCTGCTCCTCGGCGCTGAGGCCCAGACGCGTGACCGCGCCGTCGCGCGAGCCGATCGCGGAGAGCTCGTCGATGTGCTTCTGCAGGCGGAAGAAGTCGCTCATGTGATGAGATGCGCCTCCAGCTCATCCGGTGCAAACGGCAGGCCCGCGAACACCTCGCGCTCGAGCGCCTTCGCGATCGGTACAGCGAGCTCGACCTCGGACGCATAACGCGGGTGCCGCCGCGCAGTCTCTTGCGCGCGCTCCTCGACGGACTCGACGCGCATGCCACCGCGGCGGTCGGCGACGTAGACGATCTTGTCGGCGAGCGTCGACGGCATGGTGCGCGGGTCGAGCACGGTGTTGATGGAGTGACGCCGAGCGGGCTCGACCGCGCCGACCAGTCCCTCGGCGGCAAGGATCAGTGCGGAGAGCTCGTTGTGCGGGCGCGGGTCGCCCGCGACCAGCGGGCTCTTTCCGATGTCGTGCAGGTAACCGGCGAGCGCGATATCGCGCGCTCCCGCGACGGCGTCCGGGCGCGCCGCGACGAGCGTTTCAGCGATGCGGCCCACCAGAAGGCTGTGCGCGCGCAGCCAGTCCGGGTACGCGTACCGGTCGAAATACCGCGCCACTTCTGTGGATATCTGCGTCAATTCGCTATTGACACGCTTTCTCACCGTGACTAGCGTCCGCCGCCGGGGAGCGGAGTGGAATGGAAGATCCGGCGAGCGGCGAACGCATCATCGCGCACCTTGCCTTCGCGCGAGCGGTCGCGGCGCGGTCGCTCGATCCGCGCTGCCGCGGAGCGGACCGCGAGGACCTGATCGCCTGGGGCGTGGTCGGCCTGGTTCA
>JBDUCG010000314.1:0-2637 GCA_040003565.1 Chloroflexota bacterium
CGCTCTTCGCGCGCTTCACCTCTCGCCAGGAGGACTCGTACGCGATGAAGGTCGCCGCCGCGCTGCGCAATCAGTTCGGCGGTCATGCGGTCAAAAAGTGAGAAAGCCCACGCGACGCTGCGGTGCGCGGCGTGGCTTGACGTCGCGGCACTCCTCTCGCTCGCTGCTGGCTACGCCGGCCCGCTGTTCGCGAAGCGTGCTCTGTTCGGGCCGGCTGGGCGCAGATGCTCGCTCGAGGAGCGCCGCGCCGTCCGCGCCACGCCTGACGCCACGTCGGGCGGGCTAAGGAAGTGACCGTCACCACCCTCACCAATCCGTTGCGCGAAGGAATGCGACTCGCTCGGACGCCCGAGCCGGCATGTCTGGTGATATTCGGCGCGTCGGGCGATCTCACGGCGCGCAAGCTCATGCCGGCGCTCTACAACCTCGCGCTGCAGCATCTACTGCCGGCGAGCTTCGCCGTGATCGGCTCGGCTCGCCGCGTCATGACCGCCGACGCCTTCCGCGCCGAGATCCACGACGCCGTCGCCGAGTTCAGCCGCACCCGGCCGATCAACGAGGAGGTCTGGGCGACCTTCGCGCGCTCCATCGACTACGTGCCGACGCCCGACGACGGCAGCTACGACCACCTGCGCGAGGTGCTCGCGCGCGTCGACGGCGAGATCGGCACGAACGGGAATCGTCTCTTCTACCTCGCGACGCCACCGGCCGCGTACGAGCCCATCATTCGCGCGATCGGCGCGCACGGCCTGCGCGGCGCGAGCGGCTGGTCGCGCGTCGTGGTGGAGAAGCCCTACGGACACGATCTGCAGAGTGCGATGCAGCTCACCAGCGTCGTGCAGGAGGTCTTCCGCGAGGACGAGGTCTTCCGCATCGATCATTACCTCGGCAAGGAGACGGTGCAGAACATCCTCGTGCTGCGGTTCGCGAACAGCATCTTCGAGCCGATCTGGACGCGCCAGTACGTGGATCACGTCCAGATCACCGCCGCCGAATCGATCGGCATCGAGGAACGCGCGGGCTACTACGACAGCGTGGGCGCGATGCGGGACATCGTGCAGAACCATCTGCTGCAGCTTCTCGCGCTCGTCGGCATGGAGCCCCCGTCGGCGTTCGACGACCGGTCGGTCCGCGATGAGAAGGTGAAGGTGCTGCGCGCCCTCCGGCGCATACCCGCCGAGGAAGTGGGAGCGCTCACGGTCCGCGGCCAATACGGCCCCGGATTCATCGGCGGCGAGCGAGTTCTCGGGTACCGCGAGGAGCACGGCGTCGCGGACGATTCGCAGACCGAGACGTACGTCGCGCTCAAGTGCTTCATCGACAACTGGCGCTGGGAGGGCACGCCCTTCTACATCCGCACCGGAAAGCGCGTACCGAAGCGCTCCACCGAGATCGCGATCCGCTTCCGCGTCGCTCCGCACCGCATCTTCACGCGCGAGGCGTCGGAGGGTGTCGAAGCCAACGAGCTGGTGATCCGGATCCAGCCGGACGAGGGCATCTCGCTCACGTTCGGGGCGAAGGTGCCGATCCAGGGACTGCGGATCCGTTCGGTGAACATGGACTTCGGGTACGGCGAGTCGTTCATGGTGGATGCGCCCGACTCGTACGAGACGCTGATCCTCGATGCGCTCCGCGGCGACGCGACGCTGTTCACGCGCCGCGACGAGGTCGAGCAGCAGTGGGCGTTCGTGGATCCCATCCTCGCCGGCTGGCACGAGGGCCGGCAGCAAGTCGCGCTGTATGCCGCGGGCGCCTGGGGCCCCGAGCCGGCGGATGCGCTCATCGCGCGCGATGGCCGCAGCTGGCGACGGTCGTGACCACGCTGGACGACGTGTTCTGGGGCGCGCCGGCGTCGAGCATCGACGCCCTCGAGCGCGAGCTGGCACGGTTACGCCGCGCCGCGGTCGCGCACGCCAGGGAACGTGGCCAGACGCTCGCTCGGGCGTCGGTGCTCAACCTCGTCGTGTATTCCGAGCGCGAGGTGCACGCGCGCCGCGCGGCGCGGACGGTCGCGCAGCTCGCGCTGCGGCATCCCTCCCGCGCGATCGTCCTCCTCGGCGATCGCGATCGCGAAGGTGTACTCGCTTCGGTGCAGCTGCACTGCCATGTGCCGGAATCCGATGGCGCGCAGCCGGTCCTGTACGAGCAGATCCTCGCGCGCGTGCGCGGCGACTTCGACGAGCGGGTCGCCAGCGTGGTCATCCCGCTGCTGGTCCCCGACCTGCCCGTGTTCCTGTGGTGGACCGGCACGCCGCCCAGCGATGCGCGGCATCTCGACGACCTCGTGACGCTCGCCGACCGGTTCATCGTCGACTCCGCCGACTTCGCGCGAGCGGACGTCACGCTGCCCCAGGTCGCGCGCCTCGCGCGCCACAACGTCGGCATCACCGACCTCAACTGGGCCCGGCTCACGCACTGGCGCGAGCTCATCGCCCAGTTCTTCGACGTGCCGATCTGGCGACCGTTCCTCGACGGGATCACGGGCATACGCATCGGCTTCGCAGTGGACATGGACGGCCGCGATATCCACCCCTCGCAGGCGCTGCTCCTCCTGGGATGGATCGCGTCACGCCTGGGCTGGCAGCCGGTCGAGGCGCTGGCGCCGGCGGAGGCCGGTGGCGTGCTCTTCCGGATGGC
>JBDUCG010000315.1:0-2634 GCA_040003565.1 Chloroflexota bacterium
GCGCGGTAGCCATAGAACGCGATGACGAGGTCGCCTGGCGCGGGCAGCGGGATGCCCGCCTCCTCGACCGCGATGATCAGGTACAGCGTGATGTACTCGTGCGCCGCGACGATCGCGAGCAGGCGCGTGATGAACTCCGCGAAGAAGGCGCGCAAAGAGCTAACCGGTCCTCTCGAGCGCGATGAGCTGCCAGATCAGCCCGCGGCGATGCGCGGCCAGCCGCATGCCGTGGCGCTCAGCCGTCGCGAGGACCGCGGCCGTCGCATGGGCGTACCCGCGAAACGTGTTGAAGCGGATCGCGAGCAGCACGTTCGCCGCTCCGAGTCCCACGCGGATCCACCATCGGTCCACGGGGAAGGTCATCACGAGTAGGCGTCGCGCGTGATCGGCGGCAGCGCCGACGAGCGCGTCGGGGTCGGGATAGCAGCAGACCACGCGGTTCATGACCACGACGTCGGCTGCGGGGATCGCGCTGGCCTCACGCACGAAGTCGCCGAGCCGCCGCTCGACGCGATCGCCGAAGCCGTGTTCGGTGATCAGCTCCGCTGCGGCCGTCTCGTACTGCGTCGCGAGCTCGACGTTGAGGACCCGCGCCGCTCCGGCCTTGAGCAGCTCGAGCTGGATCTCGCCGACCCCTCCGCCGACCTCGAGCACGCTGTAGCCGCTCGGCATCTTGCCGCTTATCGCATCGACGATGCGCTGCGCATCGCCCGTTAGCCCCCTGCCGGTGTACTCGCGCGCCTTGGTGCGTGCGTGCTTCTCGTCAAAGACCTTGTCGTAATCGCCCGGGCGGCAGCATCCGCCCACGCCTCAGGCTCAGCGAACGGTGACGTCGCGCTGCGACACGCGGCGCCGCATGACCAGGATGCCGACGACGATCAGGACGATCGCCCCGGCGATGAGGATCTCGAGCGCACCGCTACCCATGTCGGGCTCGATGCCGAAGACCTGTTCGATCCAGTCCACCGAATTCCTCCCGCGTGGTGGCGCTCACGCGCCTGTTCCGCGAAAGGCTACCCGCTTCGCGACCTTGGCGTCCGTAACGCGGTAGGCTCCGGCGCGCACGCTCTTTCGTGGGGAGGTCTCGACCATGCCCGCTCGTCGACGCGCCCGCGCGTCCCGCCCCGCAGGCAGGACCGCGATGATCCCGAACTTCCTCGACAAGCTCGAATGGCGCAACGCCGGTCCGTTCCGCGGTGGCCGCGTCGGCGCCGTCGCCGGCGACGCGCGCGACCGGAACACCTTCTACATGGGCTCGACCGGCGGTGGCGTGTGGAAGACCGGCGACGGCGGCCTGTACTGGGAGAACGTGTCCGACGGCTTCTTCAAGCGTGCGTCGGTGGGCGCGATCGCGGTGTCGCCCTCCGATCCGAACGTGATCTACGTCGGCATGGGGGAGAGCTGCATCCGCGGCAACGTCTCGCACGGCGATGGTGTGTATCGGTCCACGGACGCGGGCAAGACCTGGATGCATCTCGGGCTCGAGGACACGCGCAACATCGGCAAGGTCCGCGTGCACCCCGACGATCCCGACACCGTGTACGTCGCCGCGCTCGGTCACGCGCATGGACCGAACACGCAGCGCGGCGTGTTCCGTTCGCGCGACGGCGGCAAGACCTGGAAGCGCGTGCTCTACCGGGGCGATCGCGCGGGCGCGATCGACATCTCGATGGACGCGAACAACCCGCGCATCCTCTACGCGACGATCTGGGAAGCGGTGCGGCGGCCGCACGAGCTCGTCTCCGGCGGACCGGGCAGCGGCATCTTCCGCTCGACCGACGCGGGCGATACCTGGACCGACATCAGCCGCGCGCGCGGTCTCCCCAAGGGAACGCTGGGCAAGATCGGCATCTCCGCGTCGCCCGCGAAGAGCGGGCGCGTGTTCGCGATCGTCGAGGCCGAGGACGGCGCGGTGTTCCGCTCCGACGACGGCGGCGACAGCTGGGAGCGCGGGTCGGAGGACCGCAACCTGCGCCAGCGCGCCTGGTACTACCACCACATCTACGCCGACCCGAAGGATGCCGAGACGGCGTGGGTGCTGAACGTCGATGCGTGGCGCTCGAGCGACGGCGGCAAGACGTTCGTGCAGATGTCGATCCCGCACGGCGATCACCACGACCTCTGGATCGACGCATCAGATCCGAACCGCATGATCGAGGGCAACGACGGCGGCGCGGTCGTCTCGTTCAACGGCGGCGAGAGCTGGACCGGCGTGTACAACCAGCCGACCGCGGAGTTCTACCACGTCATCACCGACAACCAGACGCCGTACCGCATCTACGGCGCGCAGCAGGACAACACGACGATGACCGTGCCGAGCCGCGCGCCGATCGCGGGCATCAGTGGCGCGGACTCGTTCCAGATCGGCGGCGGCGAGTCCGGCTACATCGCGATCCGCCCCGACGATCCGAACATCGTGTTCGCCGGCAACTATCAGGGGCAGATCACGCGCTGGGACCGGCGCACCAACCAGTCGCGCTGGATCATGGTGTGGCCGGAGTCGAGCTCCGGCGAAGGTGCCGAGTCGCAGAAGTACCGCTTCCAGTGGACGGCGCCGATCGTCCTCTCACCGCATGACCCGAACATCCTCTATCAGACCGGCAACCGCGTCTTCCGCTCGCGCGACGAGGGCGC
>JBDUCG010000316.1:0-2633 GCA_040003565.1 Chloroflexota bacterium
CGCGATCTGCGGTGGGCATCCGATGCGCGCGCGCTCGCGCCGGTGCACGGGGTGATCTTCGCGAACGAGGTGCTCGACGCGTTCCCGGTGCACGTCCTCGTCCGGACGGCCGAGGGCGTGCGCGAGGTCTTCGTTCAGGAGAGCGGCGGCGTACTCAGCGAGACGCTGCGGGCGCCGAGCCTGGCGGAGCTCAGCTGGCGCGTTCCCGATCGGCTGCCGACCGGTGGACGGTGGGAGGTCAGCCCGGCCGCGGAGGGTTGGGTCGCGAGCCTCGGGCCGGCGCTTACTAACGGGTACGTCGTGTTCGTTGACTACGGCGGCGACGACAACGAGCTGCTCACGCGCCTCGGCGCCGGCACGCTTCGCGGCTTCTCACGGCATCGGCTGATCGTCGATCCCTACGCCGAGCCCGGTGCGCACGACCTCACCGCGAGCGTGAACTTCACCGCGATCCGGCGGGCCGCGGAGGGCGCGGGCTTCGCGTTCGCAGGCCGCGCGACGCAGCGCGACGCGCTCGTCGCGCTCGGGATCCGTGAAGCGACCGCGCGGTCCGACACGCCGATCGAGCAGCTGCGCGCGCTGGGTCGACGCTCGGCGATCGACACGCTGCTCGATCCGAGCGGCTTCGGTGCATTCGAGTTCGTGTGCTTCGCGAAGGACGCGCCAGCCGTGGGGCTGCGCATGTTCGCATCGCGCGCTGCCAGCGAGGTCCGGTATCCTTGAGGCGACGGGCTCTTAGCTCAGCTGGTTAGAGCGCAGCGTTGACATCGCTGAGGTCGGGCGTTCGAGCCGCCCAGAGCCCACCGGTCAGACGCGGCCCCACCCTGGAAGGGTCTTCGCCTGGCGCAGCCATGCCTTGATCTGCTTCTCGTCGAGCTCGTCGCCGGGCGGGAGATCGATCGCACGGGCGCGGGGCGGCGCAGCAAGAGGAGGGAGCGGCTTCAGGGCGTTACCCGAGAAGAAGTTCACGCGGACGCGGCCTTTGAGTGAGTTCATGCTCACGATCCAGGCTTTGTCCGGCAGGCCATAGAAAGGCACGCCGAGCGGGTTAGTGGGTTTGCGGAACTTCACCGCGGACACTGCCCCGGGCACCGCGTCCAGGATGAGCTGGTCCAGCCGGCGCGCGAGGCCCCGCTGCGCAGGCTCGATGCCCTTCAGCCATGCCACGACGGCCGGGCGACCGTCGGCGTTCGCCGCGCGGACGGCTTTGGGAGCGGCCTTGGCCGGAGCGACCGTCTTGGTCACCAGTGGTTCCGGCGGATGACTTCGTCGGGCCGGCGCCGCGTCACTGGTCCAAAGTGGCCCAGCGGCCATCCGATAGGAATGAGCGCGTAGGTTCGGACGCTGTTCGGGATCTCGAGAATCTCTTTCACGTCGGCTTCGGCGAACAGGTGCCAGGTGGTCATCGTCGCCGCGAGCCCACGAGCCCGCGCAGCCAGCAAAAGATTCTGGATCGCGGGATAGATCGATGCGGCCTCGGAACGCTCCTCGACCGCATTGAGGCCGCCAAGAAGCATCCGCCTCGCGCGCCCCGCGCCGGCCTTTCGGAGCGCCGCGACCAGCTCCCCGATGTTGCTCTTCACGCTACGGATGTACGCGCGCTGGTCGTAGCAGGCGACGATCAGCAGCGGAGTCTCATGGAAGTGATCGCGCTGGTAATGGACCGCGTCCCATGTTCGGATGATCAGTGGGTCGATCCCGTAGCGGGGATCCGCTTTGCCCATCCACCCCTCGTACATCTCGGCGACCATCCGCCACACCTTCGCGAGCCGCGCGATGCGGTCGCGCTCCGTCACCACGACGAACACCTGACCCTGCTGGTGACCCGCGCTCGGCGCGTACATCGCGGCCTCGATGAGCTCGCGCACGAGCGCATCGGGAACGGGATCCGGGCGAAGGCGACGCATCGCTCGCATCGTGGTCATGACTTCGACCAACGATGCGTCCGCGCCGCCACGGGTCGGCGGTGTGACGCTCAAGGGCGGAATACTAAGGAGCGCTGATGATCCGCTGCGAGTTCTGCGACCGGCCGGCTGCGTTGACGCGAGAGCACGTCTTTCCCCGGTGGCTCGTGACTCGACTCAAAGCCTGGCAAGTCACGCCGAGCGCCGCGGACGTGCCGGCTCCCGCCCTGAGCCAGCGGATCGCGCGCATGACCGTGAGCGTGTGCGCCGACTGCAACGCGGGATGGATGAGCACGCTGGAGGTCGCCTTTCGTCAGGCGGTCTTCCCGAAATCGCGTGTCGGTCTGATCGCGCACCCGACGCGCACGGTGATGAGCCGCTGGTTCACCAAGACCGCGATCGTCATCGCGCGCGCGTCGGCGCACGAATTTCTCCCGACGATCTCACGCATCGATCTCGCGAGGTCGATGCCCGCTGGCGTACACGTGGATCTCGCGCGCCTGCGTCGGCCTCGTCAACCGCTCGACTGTGCGCTCGGTTTGCGCGACTCGGCGCAGGACGCGGCGAGCGCGCGAACCGTGATGGTGCAGGTGGGCGACCTGGTCGCGCTGGTCGGCGGTGAGCCGATGCCACGCGCGGATGCTCGGGGCACGCGTTTGTGGCCGCTGCGATCGCATGCGATGCGCTGGGAGACGCTGCCGGTCGTAACGCGACTCATACCGTAAGCAG
>JBDUCG010000317.1:0-2629 GCA_040003565.1 Chloroflexota bacterium
CCGGACGCATCGACGATGTCCTGCACTTCCCAGATCTCGGTCTGGATGATCACCACGTCGGTCGCCGCCACCGGCTTGTTCGTGACCGCATCGACGTCACGTACGGCCCGTCCGGCGGCGTTCTGGAAGCGCGCGTAGGTCTTCGTCGCCGCGTCGTACTGGTAGCTCACCGCGGACGAGTCGGCGCGGTAGGGGATCGCGATCTCGGTCGCTGCCGCGCCACCGGCCATGCCCGCGAGCGTGGCGGGGTGATCCTGTGACACGAGGAATGCCCATTTGGGGATGTCCTTCGAGGTCTCCGTGCCGAGCTGCTTCAGGTTCTGGCGCTGGTTCGCGGCGCTGGTGAACAGGTTGTACGGCGCCGCGCGGAAGTTCACGCGGTAGTAGCCCTGCGCGTGGTCGGCGGAGAGCTCGACGTACTTCTTCGCGTCGGCGTCCTTGCTGATGAGATCCCAGGCATAGGCCGAGGTGCCGGAGTACACGAGGGCACCCCGGACCATCGGCGTGAGGGTGCGGTCGACGAGGCGCGCGGAGCGCACGCTCCCGATCGTCGCGGCATCCTGAGAGTGGAAGACCGCCGCGAGCCGTGTGATGCCACCCTCGACGATGATCTCGAACACCATGTCCGCTTGTGTGATCCCGTAATGCGGACGGGCGGCGGGCGCGTTGTCGATCTTGATCAGGAGCGGCTTGCGATCGGTCGCGGCGCCATTCGCAGCCGGCAGACCGCTGAGCGGCCAGCACTCTTCACAAGCCGCCGCTGGATCGAGCGTCGCTTTGGGTGTCGCGCTCGCGCGAGCGGCCGATGAGGTCGGCGACGGCGAGAACTCGATCGTCTTGGGGCCGCCGCAGGCAGCGACGATGACTGTGGCGATGAGGAGGAGGGCGAGCGAGCGCAAATTGACGCGAACGGGGTGCATCTGCCTCGACTGTAAAACACCGGGGTGGCGATGTAACGAGTGTGCTAGTCTGAGTTCAGAAAATAGCTCGGGTCCATCAAAGAAGCAGGCGAGCCGAGTCACATTTCGGCTCGCTTTTTTGTTGCCCCGCAAAGGAAATCAGTTGATCTCGCTTACCCCCGATCTCGACCGCGCTGTGAAGCAGCTCGGCTGGAGCACCTTCACGCCCGTCCAGGAGCTCGCGATACCGGCGCTCCGCGCGGGCCGCGACCTCTTCGCCCAAGCGCAGACCGGCACCGGCAAAACGGGCGCGTTCGCCCTGCCGATCCTCGAGCGCGTCGAGGGACGCGCCGGCGCCCCCTTCACCCTTGTCGTCGTACCCACGCGGGAGCTCGGCCAGCAGGTCGCCCGCGAGATCGAGGTCCTGGGTCGCTTCCGGCACGCGCGTGTCGTCGCCCTGTACGGCGGCGTCGGCTACCGCGCGCAGGAAGACGCCCTTCGCCGCGGCGCGCACGTCGTCGTCGGGACGCCGGGTCGGCTCATCGACCTCGCCGCCCGCCGCACCCTCGATCTCTCTCGCATCCGGATCCTCGTGCTCGACGAGGCGGACCGCCTGCTCGACCTCGGGTTCGCTCCCGACATCGCGCGCATCGTCGCGCTGCTCAAGGGTCCGCGGCAGACGGCGCTCTTCTCCGCGACGCTCACGAATGATGTCCGCGCCGTGGCGCGCCGCTACACCAAGGACCCGGTGAGCGTGACGATCAAGCCGGAAGAGCCGATCGTCGCCGCGATCGATCAGGCCTGGGTGCAGGTGCGCGAGTCCGACAAGGTCGCCGCGCTGCACGAGATCCTCCGCCGCGAGGACGTCGTGCGCACGCTCGTCTTCCGCCGCACGAAGCACGGCGCGGACAAGCTCGTCAAGGCACTCGGACTCCTGGGGAGCCCGGCGCGCGCCCTTCATGGCAACGTTGGCCAGCACGAGCGGGAGCGCGTGCTCGAAGGATTCCGAAGTGGCCGCATCCCGACCCTCGTGGCGACGAACCTTGCCGCGCGGGGCATCCACGTCGACGACATCGGCCACGTCGTGAACTTCGACTTTCCTGAGGACGCCGAGACCTTCGTGCATCGGACCGGCCGCACCGGTCGCGCCGGGCGCCGCGGCGTGGCCTTCACTTTCGTGAACGAGACGCAGCACGCGGCGTTCGCGGATCTGCGCCGGCGGTCCAAAGTCCCGTTCCGCCAGGAGCGGCTCGGTGGGAGATCGCGGGCCTCGATCCCGGCGTAAGCCAGCGCGCGCAGGCGCAGGGCGGCAGGGGAGTAGCCTCAGGCGAGGCCCAGGTGGGCCAAAGGTGGGAATACATGAGACGTAGCCTCGTAGTCAGCTTCGCGACTCTCGCGCTCGTTCTCGCGGCAATGCCGACCGCGGCCAATGCAGAGTCTTCGGGCGGCTGGAAGATCTACTCCTATAACTCGGGCGGCAATAATCTCCGCTCGCAGCAGGCGTCGGGTGACGGCACGAGCGTTGCGCAGTTCGAATTCCTGCACACGCCGGACGACGCGCTGCTGGCGACGAAGCAGCCCGGCGGCCCGCAGGCATCGCTCTTGGGCAGGACGATCACCGCGACGTTCGCCATCGATGGCGTCGCGACATTCGAGTACTACGGACAGCCCGATGCGTGCAACGCTCCGGCGAACACGCGGCTGTACTTCTCGACCAACGGGCCGTTCGC
>JBDUCG010000318.1:0-2620 GCA_040003565.1 Chloroflexota bacterium
GAGGCGCAGTTCCTCGGCGTCGGCGCGCTCGAGCTGTCGTGGCTGCTCGCCGCGTCCGGATTGGGCGCGCTGGGTGGTGCGCTGCTCACGGCCTCGCTCGGCGGCTACAAGCGGCGCGGCGCGCTGCTCGTCGGCAGTGCGCTCGGGCACGGTCTGCTCCTCGCGCTGTTCGCCGAGCAGCGCTCGGTCATCGGCGCGATGCTGTTCATCGGGCTCACGAGCTTCGCGGTGATGGTCTTCCTCGGCATGGCGAACACGCTGATGCAGACGCGCACGCCCGATCATCTCCGCGGCCGCGCGATGAGCGTGCACACCATGGTCTTCATGGGCTTCATGCCGCTCGGTCAGATGCTGCTGGGTTCGCTCGGCACCGTCGCGGGGATCAACACCTCGTTCCTCGTGGGCGGCATCATCGTGGTGCTCGTGTCCACGTTCGCGCTGTTACGTGCACCGGCGCTGCGTGGCGCGATCGCGACCGCGCACCCACGAGTGGTCGCGCGCTCCAGCTAGAAGATTGCCGTATTTCGGCCTGTTTTCGGCCTCTTGACAGCACGCGGGCGCCTCTCTACGTTCTAGAACATACGTTCTAATCCCGTCTGGTGAGGCCAGGCTCCGGACACGGATAGGACGGCCAAAAGGGGAGCCGCCGTGGGAGCCACTGGACTGGCCGAAGCTATCGCGCGCATCGAGACGAGATACGGCACGCGCGCCGTCGTGCGCGGCAACGTTGCGGAGCGCCAGGATGGCGAGCGCCGCATCGCGTCCGGCACGTCGCTCGACCGCGTGATCGGCGGCGGCATCCGGGCGGGGGAGCCGCTCGCCTTCATCGGGCCGCTCACCGCGGGCAAGCTCGCGCTCGCGCTCCACGTCGCGGCGGCGGCGCAGCGCGAGGGCGGGATGGTCGCCTGGATCGATCCGTCCGCGTCGTTCGATCCGCTGGCGGCGGTGCGCGCCGGCGTGGATCTCGACCGGGTCGTCGTCGTGCGCGCACGCGATACCGCCGAGGTGCTCCTCGCCGGCGCGGCCGCGCTGCGCAGCGAGGGCTTCCGTCTGGCGGTCGTGGATGTTGGGCCATCGTTCGCGTCGCGCTGCGACGTGGACGATCTCGCCCCGCTGCTGCCGGTGGTACGCGGTTCGCCCGCGGCACTGCTCGTAGTGGCGGAAGAGCGCGGTCGGCGGATCGCGCTCCCGATGGTGCGGGTCGAGCCGCTCGACTGGCGCGAGCGGTTCGGTCGCACCGTCGGATGGTCGTTCGCGGCGGGCGCGCCATCCTCGCGCGAGCGCGCGCTGTTCGCCGTCACCGCGCTCGGCGCGGACGCGAGCGATCTCGGTACGCGCGCCGAGCTCGCGGAGCTCGCGAGTTGATCGCCGCGGTCGTCGTGCGCGACGCGACCGAGACGCTCCATGCGCGCACGCTCATCACGCTGCGCGCGATGCTGCCGCACGTCGGCGTCGTCGCGACCGGGGTGTTCGCGTGCGATCTCGCGGGCACCGAGCGCGTGCTCGGCGCGCCGTCGCGCATTGCGCGGCGGATGCTCGAGCGCCTGGTGCGCATCGGCGCGCATGCGTCGGTCGGCGTCGCGCTGACGCCGTTCGCCGCGCACGTCGCGGCCGAGCGCACCGCGCCGGGGGAGACGCGTCTGGTGACCGATGCGCGCGAATTCCTCACACCGCTCCCGCTCGACGTCTTGCCGTTCGACGAGAAGCTCCGCGAGGAGCTTGGTCTGCTCGGCCTCCGGACCGTCGGCGACTTCGCCGGGCTGCCGCGCGGTGCGGTCTTCGACCGCTTCGGCCGCGGCGCGGCGCGCGCGCACGCTCTCGCGCGGGCCGAGGACGAGGAGCGCGTGCACGCCGATCCACCGCCGCGGCGGATCTACGCGCGGCGTCTCTGGGAGGAGCCGCTCGCGTCGAAGGAACAGCTCGTGTTCGCGCTGCGCACCGCGCTCGATGAGATCTCGGATGCGCTCGCCGTCGACGGGCTCGCGGCGCTGCGCCTCGCGGTGAAGCTCGAGCGTGAGGAAGACGAGCCGCTGCGCCTCGAGCGCTCCGTCCTGCCGCCAACGCGCGAGAGCGCCGCGCTGCTGCGTTCGCTGCGCTGGGCGCTCGAGGAGCGCGCACACATCGGACGGGTCATCGGGTGCGCGATCGAGGTGCGCGAGGCCGAGGCAGCGCGTGGCCGGCAGATCGGGCTCTTCGCCGCGGACGGAGCGCGCTGGGAGGAAGCGATCGCGAGCGCGCGCTATCTGCGCGAGAAGCTCGGAACCGGTCGCGTGCTGCGCGCTCGTGTCGCCGATGCGGATGCGCGGCTGCCCGAGCGCGCCGCCGAATGGAAGGAGGTCATCACGTGACACGCCTGTTCGCCGATCCGATCCCTGCACGCCTCGTGTGGGATGAAGGGGAGCTCACGCTGCTGCAGATCGCGGGTCGGCGCTTCACGGTCGTCGAGGTCATGCGCCGCTGGCGCGTCGAAGCCGAGTGGTGGAAAGGCGGACCGTCACGTGACTACCTCACGCTGCGCACCGCGGATGGGATGGTGTGTGACGTGTACACCGACCGCGGATCGGGATCGAGTTGGTTACAGCGTGTGATGGATTAGGACCTCCTTCTCTCTGGTCATAAC
>JBDUCG010000319.1:0-2615 GCA_040003565.1 Chloroflexota bacterium
GACAGCCACGCTGCTGACATGGACCGAAAGCGCTTTGACCCCAGCGCAGCCACAACGGCTCCCCTGGCAGCGCGTTCCGAAAATATGAGGCAGGGTTGGACGTATCTCGTCGCGTGCGTCGCTGTGGTGGTCGCCGTCGCATCGATCGCATGTGGCTCGTCAGCACCAGTAGCGCGAACCAACAATGCGCCTCTAGCAAGCGAGCGCTCGCACGATCTTCTACCAGACGAGCGAGCGGCGCTCTCGCTCGCGATCCCCGCTGACCCACTCGAGTGCACCGACCGGGTGCGGACCGCGCCGCTCGAGCAGGTGCTGGTCGCGAAATGGTCGCCCGACTCGACCAAGCTGCTCGTGTCGCGCGCCATCATCATCCCCTCGCGCGTCACGATCACCGGCTACGAAGAGGACCCGGTGCTGAGCGTCGTCGATATCACGACCGACGAGGTGCGTGAGATCGGCCAGGGCAACAAGCCCGAGTGGTCAGGCACCGGGACGTTCCTCTCCTACTGGAAGAACGACGGCTACGTCCACATCCTGCAGGGCGACAAGAACGTGGGGACGCTCGAGATCTCACACCCCGATGTGCGGTGGGTCGGCGACGTCATGTACTACTGGTACGCGGAGGAGATCCGCACCTGGGACAGGGGCGTGACGGCGACCGTCTCGCGCGTCCCGAACGATCTCGTTCCGCGCTACCCGCGCGACGACACGTACTTCAGTGCCGACGGCGAGCTCTTCACGATGACGCGCTACTCGACCGACGGGACCACCGAGCGCTACATCGGCGTGACCGCCACCGGCGAGATGACCATCCTGGACGCGCCCGACATCACCTACACCGAGTGGTCGCCGCGTGGGCACACGCTGCTCATGCGTTCGCAGGATCGCGTCGCGCTCCGCGAGGGCGATGGATCGGTCAAGAGCGAGCTGCTCGCGAACCTACCCGGCCCCGTCCATGGATGGTCGTCCGATGGACGGCTGCTCCTCGGCGTGCTCTCACCGACGATGCCCGCGGGCAACACCTGGGATCGCTTCTGGGTCTGGGACGGCACGGCGGACGGCGACGTCGCGACCTTGCCGAACGTCCTCGGCGCGCGCGTGTTCAGCCCCGACGGCCGCTACTTCACCGGCGTGAGCCGGACCGGACCCGAGACCACACAGCTCGAGCTCTACGAGTGCGGCGTCAACGTCCGCTTCGCGGCCGCGCTGCCGCGCGCCGACACCGCGTCGCGGTCACGTCTGATGCGCATCGCGTCGGACGGACATCGCTTCGTGCGGCCGGCGGCGGGCATGATCGTGCAGTTCCTGCAGGGACGTCATACCGGCATCGACGTCGCAGCGCCGTTCGGGTCGCTGCTTTTCGCCGCCGAGGACGGCGTCGTCAACGCGGTCGGCTGGGTGCCCGTGGGCGGGCGCCGGGTCTGCGTGATGCACATCGACGGCCTCGAGAGCTGCGACTACCACACCTCGCTTTCGCTCGTCGCGGTCGGAGACCACGTCGTACAGGGTCAACCGGTCGCGCTCGTCGGGCTCACCGGCCAGACGGGCGGTCCGCACGTGCACTGGGAAGTCAAGCGAAACGGAATGATCGTCAACCCGCTCGACCAATAAGCCTCGCGAAGCGCCCCCTCATATCCTCCAGCGGTGGGCAGCACACCCGGCGCGACCGTTGAGTTCCGCGACGTCTCGAAGCGCTATCCGGCTCAGCTGGCGGTCGACGGCCTGTCATTCACCGTTCCTGCGGGCAAGATCTGCATGCTCGTCGGGCCGAGCGGATCCGGAAAAACGACCACGCTGAAGATGGTCAACCGGCTCATCGAGCCGAGCGGCGGGTCCATCCTCATCGACGGGCAGGATGTCCTTCGCGAAGAGCCGACGGCCCTGCGACGGCGCATCGGCTACGTCATCCAGCAGGTCGGGCTCTTTCCGCATCAGACCATCGCGGACAACGTGGGCACCGTGCCCCGCCTCCTCGGCTGGCCGAAGGAGCGCATCGCCACCCGGACCGAGCAGCTCCTCGCGCTCGTCGGCCTCGAGCCCTCGCGGTTCGGCCGCCGCTATCCGGCGCAGCTCTCGGGCGGCGAGCGGCAGCGCGTGGGCGTCGCGCGAGCGCTGGCGGCGGAGCCACCGGTGATGCTGATGGACGAGCCCTTCGGCGCGGTGGACCCGATCGTGCGCGAACGTCTTCAGAACGAGTTCCTCCGCATCCAGCGCGATCAGGGCACGACCGTGCTCTTCGTGACGCACGACATCGATGAGGCGATCAAGCTCGGCGACCGCGTCGCGGTCATGCGCGGCGGAAAGCTCGTGCAGTACGCGCCTCCTGGCGACCTTCTCTCGCATCCCGCGAACGACTTCGTCGCGGAGTTCGTCGGCTCGGACCGCGGCCTGAAGCGGCTCGCGCTGCTCACCGTCGGCGGCGCGGACCTCGACACGAGCGTCGAACGGTCGAGCATCCCCTCCAACGCGCCGGTGCTATCGCCCGCGACGACACTGCGCGACGCGCTCGCGCGGATGCTCACGAGCGAGGCGCAGGTGGGCGTCGTGGTCGACGGCGGCCGCTACCTCGGCGTGCTCACGCTGGCGAAGATCGGGAAGATGATCCGGAGCGACAC
>JBDUCG010000320.1:0-2610 GCA_040003565.1 Chloroflexota bacterium
GGACTGGCTAGACCGGTGGCGTGTGACCCAGGTCCATGGAGCCCTCAGCTAGCTCCGCATCCCCCGACCGGGTAGGGCACCCGTTGGGCCGCCCGGGGATCTCATACCAATGGCGTATCCGCTCTCCCCCTAGGCGCGGATGGCCGCGCCCGCTCGGGAGGCGATATTTCACCTCGTACCGACCGCCCGAGAAGGAACGGATCCAGCGAGGCGGAGACGAAGGGAAAAAATAGATGCGCAAGTCGACCACTCTCCTCGCCGGCATGGCGCTCTCCGCTCTCGTGCTCATCGGTCTCACCGTGACCTCTGACAAGTCGAGCGCGAGCTTCACCGCGACGACGACCAACCCAGGCAACCAGTTCGGGTCGGCGACGCTCACGATGTCCAACGACAAGAGCGCCGCGGGCTCGCTCATCACGATCGCCAACATGGTCCCCGGTGACACGGCGAACCGGACGGTCGTCATCTCGAACACCGGTGGCGTCGGCTTCACCTACATCGGCGCCATCTCGGCCACAGCGAACACGGTCCTCTGGAGCGACACGACGAACGGCCTCCAGGTCACCGTGAAGCGCGGGGTAACGACTCTCTACACCGGTGCCCTGAAGAACATGGTCCTCGCCGCGTCGGGAACGATCGCCGCCGCCGGCACCGACACCCTGACCTTCGACTTCTCGCTCCCGGTGGCTGCGGGCAACACGTTCCAGAACCTGACCCAGGACTTCACGATCTCCTACACCGCCACCCAGCTGGCAGGCGCGGCCCGCTAGCCCCTTCCCTCCGACCCCTCCGCTGGCGCGACGCCCCCGGACTCCTTCCCCGGGGGCGTCGCCATATGCCGGCGGTCCATGCGCTGCCGCGGAATACCGTTTCGCTGGGCGCACCGTTAGGGCTACGTGGCGCAGCGGGAGCTGATCCGTCGTGAGCTCGAGCGAGGCGTGCTCCGGGTCAGGCTGGTCGCGCTCGCCCTAGGCGTCACGCTCCTCATCCTCAGCGAGCGGTCAGACCAGCTTGCGGCAGGCACCGTCCTGCTGGGGTACGCCGTCGCGGTCATGCTGCAGCGGTTCTCCCCCGTGGCCCGCGGCAACCGCGGCCTCCAGGTCCTCGGTCTGGCCTTCGACATCCTCTACGCGACCGGCCTCGCCGTCCTCTTGCCGGCGACGGCGGCGACGTGGGTCCTGTACGCCTTCGCGATCGGGACGGCAGCGCTGCGGTTCGGTGCCGTCGGAGCAGCCGCCGGCTGCGGCGCGTCCATCTTCGCCTATGACCTCGGCTTGGCGGTACGTCCGGAGGCCCTCGCCGCCAGAGATCTCTGGCCAGTGCAGCTCCTGCTCGCGCTCGGTGTCGTCACCGCCGAGCTCGCCTGGAGCGCGCACCGCGTCGAGGAGCTCCGCGCGCGCATGAGCCGGTTCGCCATCGCGCAGCGTGACCTCATCGCGGCCGCAGACGAGACCGCGCTCCTCGCACGCCTCACCGACCACGCCGTGCGGACCTTCGAAGCGCGCGGCGCATGGGTCGAAGATGCCGATGGCATCGCGCGCCACGTACGTGGGGAAACGTCCGCGGCCGGCGATATGCCGCTGGGTTTGGTCATCGCGGACCGCCCGGCACTCCGGCTGTACTCCCTGTTCGCGGACGGACCCACCGCTGAACGTGGCGGCGCCGGGCTGCGCGATCTCGCAACGGACACCGCGCCACTGCTCGACGCGGCTCGCGCGCGCGCGACCCTCGCGCGCTCGGAGGCCGTGCTTACACGGGTCCTCGAGGGCATCGGCTCGCTCGAGCGTGATCGTGTCGCCAATGCGGTGCTCGCGCAGGTGGTCGTCACGGCGGGCGAGATCGCCGGGACCGCCACCATCGTGCGACCGTCCGACGGGACCGTCGTCGCCGGCGACGGGGCGGCGAACGAGGTCGCGGCGATCGCGCGCGATCGGCTCCCTCCCCTCATCGTCTCCGCCGGACCGCTCGCGCGCACGGCCGCGGTCGTGGCGGTCGGCCAGGGACTCTCGCTCGTCGCCACCGGTACGCGGCGCGACCTCGGCGACGCCGATCTGCACGCGCTCCAGCTGCTCGGCGCGGTCGCGGGAGCGGCGATCGAGCGGCTGAACGAGCGGAGCGCGATCATCGGCCGCGGCGCGGCGCTCGAGCGCGAGGCCTCGGAGCTGTCAGATCAGCTCCGCAAGCGCGACGACGCGGTCGCCGTGGCCGTCCACGAGCTCCGGACACCGCTCACGTCGGTGCGCGCCTACGCGCAGCTGACGTCGCGGAATCTCCAGGCGGTGCAGCGGCAGGTCACCCAGCTCGACCGCCTCATCGCGGACTTGTTGCGGGTGCCCGGCGAGGGGGCGCTCACGCTCGACCTCGGTGCGGTGGATCTCGTGCAGGAGACGCGGCAGGCTGCGCGTCAGGTCCAGCTCGTCGCCGGACGGCGCGTCGATGTCGACGTGCGCGGCGACGGTCCGTTCATCGTGGCTGCGGACCGCGGGCGGGTCGGTCAGATACTCGAAAACCTGCTGAGCAACGCAGTGAAGTTCTCGCCCGCGACATCGGAGATCGAGATCGCGCTCGAGCACCTCGAGGGCGACGTCGTCCTGTCGGTGCGCGACCACG